>NZ_JBSFWU010000148.1:0-13248 GCF_053594995.1 Streptomyces sp. NPDC002536 | reverse complement strand
GGGCGCGGGGCGAAGCCCCGGGACGTCGACTGCGGGCGCGTCGTGGCTGATCGCGCAGTTCCCCGCGCCCCTTACGGGGCGCTGCGCTCGGCCAGGAAGTCCTCCCAGGTCCGCCGGCCGACCGAGGCGCCTTCGAGCGTCAGGTTCTCGCCCGCGCGGTAGGCGCGGCCGACCTTGCCCGGCACCCGGACGGGCAGCGTCAGCCGGTGCTTGCCGCGCGCCTGCAGGTAGCCGCGGCTGAGGTCGCCCAGTTCGTACACCCTCGGCCCGGCGAGGTCCGGCACCAGACCCGCCGGCCGGCCGAGGGCCAGCTCCGCGAGCCGGGCCGCGACGTCGCGCGCGTCGACCGGCTGCCAGCGCAGGCCGCCCGGGGCGGGGACCACCGGCAGCTTCGCCATCTTCTCGACGACCGTCAGGGCCAAGTCGTGGAACTGGGCGGCCCGCAGAGTCGTCCACGGAATGCCGGATTCGGCCACGGCTCGCTCCGCGCCGAGCTTGGCCTTGAAGTAGCCCAACGGCAGCCGGTCCGCCCCGATCACCGAGATGTACACCAGGTGCTCCACCCCGGCGCGCCGCGCGGCCCGCACCAGGTTCCGGGTGGCCTCGTCGTCGCCCTTGGGGCCGCCCGCGAGGTGCAGGACGGTCGCGACGCCGTCGAGTGCGGCGTCGAGGCCCTCGCCCTTGAGCAGGTCCGCGGCCACGTGCTCGACACCGGCGTCCGTGGACGCGCCGCCGCGTCGGCTGAGCACCCGCACCGTGCGGCCGGCGTCCCGCAGCAGCGGTACGACGTGGCGGCCGAGCGTTCCCGTGCCACCGGTGACCAGAACGGGAGCGGTCTTCGCGGTCTTCGCAGCCATCTCGGCACCATCCTCTGAGCTCGCCCGGGAGATGATCTTCCGGGTCTCTGCCTCTATGACCCGACGCGAGCAAGGAATGTGACAGGTGGACGAGAAAACTTCCGTGACCGTGCTTTTCGAGGAACACCGGCCCCGTCTCAGGGCGGTGGCCTACCGGATGCTCGGCTCGCTGAGCGAAGCCGACGACGCGGTCCAGGAGACCTGGCTGCGGCTCGACCGTACGGACATCGCCGCCGTGGAGAACCTCGGCGGCTGGCTGACCACGGTCGTGGGGCGCGTCTGCCTCAACATGCTCCGCTCGCGCGAGCAGCGGCGCGAGGACCCGCTGGAGACGGAGATACGGGTCCCCGACCCGGTCATCAGCCGCGAGGAGGGCGTCGTCGACCCGGAGCGGGAGATCCTCCTCGCCGACTCGGTCGGCATCGCCCTCATGGTCGTCCTGCAGACCCTCGGCCCCGCGGAGCGGCTCGCCTTCGTCCTGCACGACATGTTCGCCGTGCCCTTCGACGAGATCGCGCCGCTGATCGAGAAGACGACGGCCGCGACCCGCCAGCTCGCGAGCCGCGCCCGCCGCCGGGTCCAGGGCGGGGCCGCGGCACCCGACCCCGACCTCGCCCGCCAGCGCGCGGCCGTCGACGCGTTCTTCGCCGCCGCGCGCGAGGGCGACTTCGAGGCGCTCGTCTCGGTCCTCGACCCCGACGTCGTCCTCCGCTCGGACGCCGGCGCCGGCGCCAGTCTGACGCTCACGCTCCAGGGCGCGGGAACGGTGGCCGCCCAGGCGACCATGTGGGGCAAGCTCTCCCCGTTCGTGCGCCCGGCGCTCGTCAACGGCACCGCCGGCGCCGTGGTCGTCCCGAACGGGCGGCCGCTGTCCGTCATGGCCTTCACCGTCGTGGCGGGGAAGATCGCCGCCATCCACGTCCTGGCCGACCCGGAACGGCTCGGTCGGCTGGACCTGTCGGTACTGGACGCCTGACGGTGACCGTCCGGGCCGGACGCCGATAGGTTCACGTCCATGAGGTCACCGGCGGATGTGCATCATTCGGCTTCGTCCTGGCGGCAGCCGTGCCCTCCGGCGGCTTCCGTCGAGCGCAGCATGCTGGTCGAGGGGATCGCCAAGCGCATCCTGGCCCTCGGCCGGCGCCGCCTGCTCGTGGGGGTCGACGGCTCCACCGCTGCCGGGAAGACGAGCTTCGGACATGAACTGGCCGAGCAGATCAGTGCTGCGGGGCGGCCGGTGCTTCGGACGACACTCGACGACTTCAAGAAGCCGTGGAGGGACCGGCATCTCTACGACCGGGAGTCCGGTGAGGGGTACTACCGCAACGCGTACGACTATGAGGCGGTCAAGCGCCTGTTGCTGGACCCCTGCCGGTCACCGGAGGCGACAGCCTGTGTGCTGTGCAGCATCGACCCGCTGACCCAACGGGATCACTCGTCCGAGGTGACGCAACTCGGGGCGGACACGGTGCTGATCGTGGACGGTGTCTTCGCCTTCCGCCCCGAGATCGACGAGTACTGGGACTTCCGCATCTGGCTGCAGGTGGATGAGGACCTGTCCGTTCAGCGGGGTGCCGAGCGCGACCGGAACTGGGCCGGAAGCGAAGCGGAGTCGATCCACCGCAACAGGTATCTGGTGGCCGAGCACGTCTATCGTCAGGAAGTCGATCCGTTGCCGATGATGGACGTTGTCATCGACAACTCGGTGTTCGCGCGTCCGCGCGTCGTTCGTTCGCATATGGCTTGACCTCAACCACAGTTGAGGATCTAGCGTGTGGCAGGAAGTGACCTCGGGGGAGGGAAACGGAGACGTGAGCATGATTCTGGTGACCGGCGCGACGGGGACCGTCGGCAGCATCCTGCTGGAGCAGTTGCACCGCTCCGGAGTTTCACCCGTGCGCGGGCTGACGCGCGAGCCGCAGCGGGCCGCGTTCCCGGAGGGGGTCGAGGCCGTGGAGGGCGACTTCGCCCGGCCCGAGACGCTCAAGAACGCGCTGGACGGCGTGCGTTCGCTCTTCCTGGTACCGGGCTTCGGCGGTGAGGCGGACGTCCTGGCGGCCGCCCGCTCCGCCGGTGTGGAGCACGTCGTCCTGCTGGGGTCCCTCGGCGCCGGGACCCATCCGCACCTCATCACGAGCCAGGAGCGGCTGGCCGTCGAACAGGCCCTCAAGGACAGCGGGATGGCCTGGACGATCCTGCGCCCGACGCAGTTCGACTCGAACGCCCTGTGGTGGGCGGTCCCCATCCGCGAGCACGGATCGGTGTTCTCGCCGTTCCCCGACACCGGACTGCCCGCCGTCCACCCTGCCGACATCGCCGCCGTCGCCCACGCCGCCCTCACCGACCCGGCTCGCCACCGCGGGTGCACGTATCCGCTCACCGGCCCCGAGACGGTCACGCCGCGGCAGCAGACCGCGGCCATCGCCGAGGCGTTGGGCCGGGAGCTCACCTGCGTTGAGGTCGCGCGGGACGCCGCGCACCGGCAGTACGCCGCCGGCCTGGGCGACGAGAGGGCCAAGGAGGTGCTGGACCTCATGGGCGGCGACCCCCGGCCCGGCCTGTTCGAGGTGCACGACACGGTGCAGCGCGTCACGGGCCGTCCGGCCCGGACCTTCGCGCAATGGGCGCGGGAGAACGTGGCCGCGTTCCGCTGACGAAGAGACCAGTTGACCATCAGCACCGCGCAGCGAGGCCGCTGCGCGGTGCGGTTACATATGCGGCTCAGTACAAGGCTTCGCCCATCGGGGAGTCGTCACCGACGACGTAGGCGCGGATCGCCGCCAGATACGCGTCGCGGGCGACCCGCCCGTCGCCATCGGTGTCCAGCGCGTCGAACGCGGCCTCGGCGTTGTCGGGCGGATTGTTGAGCGCGATGCGCAGGGTGGTGAACTCGGCGCAGCCCAGGGCGCCGTCCCCGTCGGCGTCGACGAGGTCGAACAGCGAGCCCAGTGCGTACTGGCAGACGTTGTCGAACTTGTCGCCGTCCACCCATGCGTCGTATTCGTCGAAGGTCAGCCGGCCGTCTGCGTCGGCGTCCATCGTCTCCCAGGCCTTGAGCCCTTCCGCACGGGCGGTGGCGACGAGCGGGTCCCCCTCCGTGCGCCCCGTCGCCCTGACCACCCGGTCGATGCGGGAGAGGTAGTCGTGCGCCGAGATCACGCCGTCCCCGTCCCTGTCCATCATGGCGAAGACGCGCCGGGTGGGGGTGGCGGCGGCTGTGGTGCTCGTACGGTCCACGCGGATTTCCTCCTGCTCGCATCAGCTCGACGATGTCTCGTCCCGCCCTTCCTACCCGGCGTGCTCCGGGATCTCGTACGGCCGTCGCAGCGGGTGAAGCCGACGGAAGCGGTGGCGTGTGGGGCCGCGCGTCAGGGCGGGCGCGCGCGGGCGGCGCGCTGCGAGGCGCCGGGGTGACGACTGCGGCCGGGGGCAGTCAAGTGGCAAGCGGTTCGGACGTTTTGGAGGGTATGTGTTCGGAATTCGTGGTGCGGCGGTGGCGCTGGGCTCTCTGGCGCTGGTGGTCTCGTCGTTGGTGTGGGCGCCGGACAGTCAGGCGTGGCCCGGCGGGCAGGGGGCCGTCACCTGCACGGGCAATTCCGACAGCCGCTACGACCCGCCACTCGCTCTCCTGCCGCAGCCGACCCGCATTCACGCGGACGTGCGCTACTCGTGCACCGTACGTGCCGGCCACACCGTCCCGGCCACCAGCTCCTTCGACTCCTCCCCGACCATGGCGTCCTGCGTCTCGGATGCCGATGCGCTCGGCGTGGAGAAGGTCCGGTACGCCGACGGCGAACGGTCGGTGATCGTCATCGACAATGCCACCACGGCTCGTGTCGCGGGCGTCCTGGCCATCCTGCAATCGGGCCGCGTCGCCGAAGGCCGCGGCGCAGGGCACCAGGTACGGCGAACCGTGGCCGCCCCGCCCCGGCAACTGCCCACGGACTGCCTCACCTCCGGCATCCGGGGCAGCAACAGCGGCGTTCAGCTGGAGATCCTGCCCTGACCATCAGCACCGCGCAGCGGGGCCGCTGCGCGGTGCTGAATCCCCCTTGCCGGCGCCGTTCGGGCCGTTCGGCGGCAGCGGAATGGATCCTACGGTCACGGGATCCGGTTTTGGCCCGTTTCCTGCTTGCGCAGTTGAACAGCTGCGTTCGGCGATCCCGATGCGCAGGGCCTCGTACCCGGGGTAGCGCCGTGTCCCGCAACCGGCGGCGCAGTGGGCGACGCCGTCGTGGACGGCCCACCCTTGCGGGTGGGCGCAGTTGTTCACCCGTGGTCCGAGCGCTGGTGACGGCCCATCAGGACGACCCATTTGTCGGCCGCCATGCGGTCGCCCGCCGCCGTTGCCTTGGCATGCTCGTCCTTGATCCACGCACACGCCGCACAACGGGGTGCCCTGCGGGCGGCTTCGCGGGTCGGTTCCGGGGTATGGGGCATCGGGGCAACCTTTGTTTGCCGGTCGCTCACTCACGCGAGCGATGTTCTTCGGGGTTCGCCCCCAGCGTGGCGTTCCGCCCCTACCGTGACCAGGGTTGGGGCCACCCCAACGGCATTGGGGTGAAGGGGGTTTGCGTGACATCACCGGTCAGCGGGGCGGCCTACTTCGGCACCGAGGTGCGCGAGTGGCGCACAGCGAGGGGGATGAGCCAGCGGGAGCTCGGCGAACTGGCCCAGTACGGGCAGCAGTACGTCGCCAAGGTGGAGGCGGGGGAGCGGCTTGCCAGCCTGGAGTTCGCCCAGGCGTGCGATGTCGTTTTCGGTACACCGGGGACGTTCGCCCGGTTGCGGAAGCGGGCTGCCAAGAGTGGTGGGTATCCCACGTGGTTCGAGCCGTATGTGATGCTGGAACAGCGTGCAACGACGGTCCTCGACTACAGCTCGAACCTCATTATGGGGGTGCTGCAGACCGAGGAATACGCTCACGCGGTATTCCGCAAGGCCCACCCTCGCGACACGTTGGAGGAGACCGCCGAAAGGGTGGCACGACGGCTCAAGCGCCGTCAGGTGATCGAGGGTGAGAATCCCCCGCTGCTGTGGGTCGTTCTGGACGAGTCCTGCCTGAGCCGCGGGGTCGGCGGCTCGGCCGTGATGGGCAGGCAGTTGGGTCACCTGCTCGAACAGGGGGAGTCGCCCCACATCACCCTTCAGGTGCTCCCATATGCCTCAGGTGCGCCGGCCGCGAGTCTCGCCTTCGACATTCTCCGGTTCGATGGCGAGCCCGACGTCCTGTACGTGGAGAATCCCATCCATGGCCAAGTGATCGATTCACCCGCCACCGTGGCGGATGCGCTCGTGATGTACGACCGGTTGCGTGCGGACGCATTGTCCCCGGAGGAGTCACTGGCCCTGATCCGGAGAGTCATGGAGGAGCAGAGTTCATGAGCGTGCAAGACATATCCGCTGCCGGGTGGTTCAAGTCAAGCTATAGCGGCGGGAACGAAGGCCAATGCCTTGAGTTCGCTCGTAATCTTGCCGCCGTATCCGGCACCGTCCCCGTCCGGGACAGCAAGCGCCCCCGTGGGGCGGCCCTCGCTGTCCCGGCCCCCGCCTGGGCCGCCTTCGTGGCCGCCCTCCAAGAAGGAACGTTTCAGCCGTAGCCGCCCGCAGGGCAACCGCGTTGAGCAGGTATGAACCGAATCGCGAGGGCACTCGCAATCGCAGCCATCCTGCTCGGCACCGCCACGGCCCCGGCGGCGAGCCGACCCGCGGCGAGCCGGCCGGCACCGCCCGACGTCTGCCGTACCGAGGTCCGCCGGATCCCCACCACCGAGCGCGTCGTCGCGCTCACCTTCAACGCCGCCTGGGACGAAGGCGGCATCGCCGCCACCCTCGCCACCCTCCGTCAACGCGCCGTGCCGGCAACCTTCTTTCCGACCGGGCAGTTCGCCGAGCGGCACCCCGCAGCCGTACGCGCCATGGCCGCCGCAGGCCATGGCCTCGGCAGTCACTCCTACAGTCACCCGCACTTCAGCAGCCTCACCCGCCTCGCGATGGCCAGAGAGGTGTGGCGTGCCGATGCCGCCATCCGCAGGGCCGGGCACACCGAGCCGTTGCCGCTGTTCCGGTTCCCGTACAGCGAGACCACTCCGCAGGCGATTGCGGAGGTGAACGCCTTCGGGTTCACCGACGTCGAGTTCACCACCGACACCAAGGGCTACCTCGGCACCGCGCGCGGGATGACCGCCGACAAGGTCGTCGAGAGGGCCCTCGCGGCGCTCGCCCCCGGCGAGATCGTGCAGATGCACGTCGGCAACGACGTGGGGGACGGCGGCCACGTCCTCGACGCCGAAGCCCTGCCGCAGATCATCGACGCCGTGCGGGCGCGCGGCTACCGGATCGTCGATCTCGGGGCCCTTATCCGGCTTTGCCCGCACGGGAGTTAGGGTGAGCTGACTCGAATCCGAAGGGGTGTCGTATGACCGAGTACCGCTCACGGATGATGCAACTGGCGTTCGGCCCGATGATCGGGCATCTGATAGGCACCGCACTGCGTCTCGGGGTGCTGGACCGGATAGGCGAGGGCGAGCGCAGCGCGGAGGAGCTGGCCGCGGAGGGGAAGGCCGACCTGCAGTCGACGACCCGGATGCTCCGGGCGCTGACCGGGATCGGGCTGCTCACCGAGACCGCCCCCGGCACCTTCGCCGCGACCGAGACCGGTGCGTTCCTGCGCGTCGATCACCCTGAATCCCTGGCCTTCATGGTCAAGTTGCTGACCGATCCGTCGATGCTCCGCTCCTGGGAGCACCTCGGGGAGAGCGTACGGACCGGCGAGCCGTACTTCGCGACGGCCTTCGGCAAGGACTACTTCAGCTTCCTCAAGGACAACCCGGAGTTGTCCGAGCACTTCAACATCGCCATGAGCCAGGGCACCCGGGCCGCCGCGGAACTCCTGCCCAAGGCCTGTGACTTCGGGCGGTTCGGCGTCGTCGCCGATATCGGGGGCGGCGACGGCACACTCCTCGCCGGCGTGCTCCGGGCCCATCCCGCCCTGCGCGGGATCCTCTACGACTCCGCCGAGGGGCTGTCGCAGGCCGCCGCAAAGCTGGAGCGGGCGGGGCTGGCGGGGCGCTGCGACCTCGTCGCCGGTGACTTCTTCGCCTCCGCTCCCGCGGGCGCCGACGCGTATGTGATCAAGAGCGTGCTGCACGACTGGTCGGACGACCAGGCCGCCACGATCCTGCGCCATGTCCGGGCCGTGCTGCCTGCGGACGGCCGGGTGATCGTCATCGAGACGGTGCTGCCGGATGTGGCGAACGACCGGCAGGAGGGGCTGAACTACATGAGCGACCTCAACATGCTGGTGAATCTGGGCGGTCGGGAACGGACGCACGACGAGTTCGCGGAGCTGTTCTCGCGGGCGGGGCTGTCGCTGGCGTCGGTTGTTCCCATCGGGCCCGGGGTGCCGTACTGCGTGATCGAGGCCGTTGCCGCCTGAGCGCTCCGCTGTGGACCGTGCGTGGCTGGTCGCGCAGTTCCCCGCGCCCCTGACGGGGCGCGGTAGCCCTTCCCATCACCTGGCACTGAGTGCCACACTGCGAGGATGATCAAGCACGCCTGGGCCGTCCTCGGCGGGGACCCCGCCCGCACGGCCGCGATCGAGTACGGCGGCCCCGCCGCTGTACTCCCGGCGCGCCTGCCCGTGCGGGAGTTGGCGCGTTCCACCGTCGCCGTGTGCGCCCTGGCCGCCGCCGAACTGGCCGGTGCGCGAAGCGGGGGCGCGGTGCCGACCGTACGCATCGACGACGGGGCCGTTGCCACCGCCTTCGTCAGCGAACGGCACTTGCGTATCGACGGCCGCGCCCCGGTCTCGTTCGCGCCCCTGTCCCGGTTCTGGCACACCGCCGACGGCCGCGTGCGTACGCACGCCAACTACCCGCACCACCGGGCCCGGCTGCTCGCCGCGCTCGGTGTCGCCGACTGCGGTGACGACGAGGCGCTCGTCCCGCGCGTGGCCGCCGAACTCGCCCGCCGCAGCGCCGCGGACGTCGAGGAGGCCGTGTACGCGGCGGGCGGGCTGGCCGTCGCCGTACGCACTCCCGGGCAGTGGGCCGCCCACCCGCAGGGCGCGGCCGTGGCGGAGCGCCCGTTGCTCACGCTGGAACGGTTCGCGGACGGGCCGTTGCGGGCCCTCGGCCCGGCCGGCCCCGCCGACGGGCCGGCCGCCGGACTGCGCGTGCTGGACCTCACCCGTGTGATCGCCGGGCCCGTCGCCACGCGCACTCTCGCCCTGCTCGGCGCGGACGTCCTGCGCATCGACTCGCCGCAGCTCCCCGAGAGCCAGGACGCCCACAGCGACACCGGTTTCGGCAAGCGCTCGACCGTACTCGATCTCGCCCGCCGCACGGACCGGGCCGTCTTCGAGGAGCTGCTCGCCTCCGCCGACGTCGTCGTCACCGGCTACCGGCCCGGCGCGCTCGACGCCCACGGGCTGGCTCCGGAGGACCTGGCCGCGCGCCGGCCGGGGCTGGTCGTCGGGCAGTTGAGCGCCTGGGGCGCGTACGGGCCGTGGGGCGGGCGGCGCGGGTTCGACTCCCTGGTGCAGGTCGCCTGCGGCATCGCGTCCGTCGAGGGCGACGGCGGCGAACCCGGCGCCCTGCCCGCCCAGGCCCTCGACCACGGCACCGGGTACCTGCTCGCCGCCGCCGTACTGCGGGCCGTCACCGAGCAGTTGACGGGCGGCGGGAGCCGTCTCGCCCGGCTCGCCCTCGCGCAGACCGCGGCATGGCTGATGCGGGGCATGGGCAGGGACGAGGGAAG
Source organism: Streptomyces sp. NPDC002536 (assembly GCF_053594995.1). Lineage (NCBI taxonomy): Bacteria > Bacillati > Actinomycetota > Actinomycetes > Kitasatosporales > Streptomycetaceae > Streptomyces > Streptomyces sp. NPDC002536. The sequence continues at coordinate 3,631 of NZ_JBSFWU010000148.1, read as the reverse complement.
GCCTTCGGGGGCGTACGACCCCGCCGCATGGCTGGCCGAGGCGGACGGACCGCTGGGGCGTGTCCGGTACGCCCTGCCGCCCGTGTCCTTCGACGGCGGGCCGCGCGACTGGTCCCGTCCGCCCGGGCGTTGGGGCAGCGATGCCCCTGCCTGGCGCGGACAGCAGACGTCCGATGCCGAGAGGTGAGGTTTCCGTGGCCACGACCACCATCCGTCGAGCCGTCCTGTCCCTGCCCGCCGCTCCGCTGGGCCCCGAGAACCCGCTGCCCGCGCTGCGGCCCCCCGGGGACGTGCACCGGATCGACCCGGAGGAGGCCGCGGTCCTGCCGGCCGACATGGCGCGGCAGATCGGCAACGCCCCGCTGCGCACCGTGCAGCCCGTGCGCCGCCGCGACGACTACTCCCGCAAACGCGTGCAGACCGACCTCGATGCGATCGTGATCGAGAACGACCGGCTGAAGGTCACCGTCCTCCCGGGACTGGGCGGCCGGGTGCACTCCATCGAGCACAAGCCGACCGGGCGTTCGCTGCTGTACACCAACCCCGTGTTCCAGCCCGCCGGTTTCGCCCTCAACGGCGCCTGGTTCTCCGGCGGCATCGAGTGGAACATCGGTGCCACGGGCCACACCACCCTCTCCGTCGCCCCGCTGCACGCGGCCCGCGTGCCCGCGCCCGACGGCGGCGAGATGCTGCGGCTGTGGGAGTGGGAGCGGCTGCGCGACCTGCCGTTCCAGGTGGACCTGTGGCTGCCCGACGGCTCCGACTTCCTCTACGTGGGCGTGCGCGTCCGCAATCCGCACCACGAACCCGCGCCCGTCTACTGGTGGTCGAACACCGCCGTACCCGAGACGCCGCGCACGCGTGTCCTGGCACCGGCCGACTCCGCCTGGGACTTCGGGTACGAGCGCACACTGCGCCGTGTCCCGGTGCCGGTCCGGGACGGGGCCGACCGCTCGTACCCGCTGAGCGGCGAGCAGCCCGCCGACGCCTTCTACGAGGTGCCGGACGGCGAACGCCGCTGGATCGCCGCGCTGGACGAGCACGGCCACGGCCTGGTGCAGACCTCCACCGAACTGCTGCGCGGCCGCAAGCTGTTCACGTGGGGCACGGGAGCGCGCGGGCGGCGTTGGCAGGAGTGGCTCACGGAGCCCGGCACGGGCGGGTACGCGGAGATCCAGGCCGGGCTGGCCCGTACCCAGCTGGAGCACGTCCTGCTGGACGGCGGCGGGGAGTTCGCGTGGCTGGAGGCGTACGGGCCGCTGGCCGCCGACCCGTCCGCGGTGCACGGTGCGGACTGGTCCGCGGCCCGCGGCGAGGTGGCCGGGCGGCTGGAGGCGGCGCTGCCGCGGGCCGCGGTCGATGCCGCGTACGCGGCGTGGCGGCCGTTCGCCGACCACGAGCCCAAGGAACTGCTGGCGGCGGGCTCCGGGTGGGGCGCGCTCGAAGTCGAGCGCGGGGGACACGAGTTGCCCGGGACGCCATTCGGCGTGACGACACTGGGCGAACAGCAGGCGCCCTGGCGCGCGTTGCTGCGCACCGGGGCGTTCCCGGACGAGGGGCCCGAGCCGGGGCCGTCGCTGGTCTCGCCGCACTGGCGCGAGGTGCTGGAGGCGGCCGAGCCGTGCGCGCACAGCGCGTATCACCTGGGTGTGGCGCAGTGGCACGCGGGGGACCGGTCGCAGGCCGTGCGGAGTTGGGAGCGGGCGCTCCGGCTCGGGCTCGGGTGGGCGGCGTTGCGGTGCCTGGCGGCCGCGGACGCGGAGTGCGGGCATCCGGAGCGGGCGGCCGAGCGGTACGCGCGCGCCGCGGCGGATGCGCGCGAGGCGGGGGCCTCGCGGGCGGCACGGATCGCTCTGGCGCGCGAGGCGGTGGACGCGCTGCTGGCGGCGGGGCGGGCGGATGATGCGGCCACTGTGCTGGCCGCCCTGCCTTCCGTGGTGCGGGAGCGGGGGCGGTTCCGGCTGTTGCACGCGCGGGTGCTGCGGGCGCAGGGTGAGCCGTTCGACGACGACATCGTGGTGGAGGACCTCGCCGAGGACGAGGAGTTCGCCCCGTAGGGGGCGCGGGGGCCGTCTGCGGTCGCGTCGTGGCTGGTCGCGCCCACGCGGCGGAGCCGCATATCGGAACAGCCCCGCGCCCCTTACGGGGCGCTCGCCTTGCGGTCCACGTACTCGAACACCGAGCCGTCCGGGTGGCGAGCCACCAGGTTGCGGCCGATCGGGGTCGGGACCGGGCCCGCGATGATCTCCGCGCCCACCGCCCGGAGGTCGCCGACGGCCTCGTCGACGTCCGACACCGCGATCGTCGCCGTGATCTTCCGCAGGATGGAGAGCTCCGCCTCGGGGCCGCTCATCAGGAAGAAGCAGCCGACCGCCGCCACCTTGACGCCCCCGCGCTGGAAACGCAGCGCCTCCGTTCCGGTCAGTCGTTCGTACACGGCGACCGCATGGTCCAGATCGCCGACGCACACCCTTAGCGAGGTCCCCAGAATGTTCATGGGATCAAGGCTAGTTGGCGAAGGGCGTGCCGCGGGAGCATGCCGTGGCCTCAACCCTCAGACATGGCACAGCAGTTCGCCGTTCAGGACTGCGAACCAGCCGTCCTTCTGGCGCCCCCACTCCCGCCAGGCCTCCGCAACGGCCTCCAGGCCGGCGCGGTCCGTGTGCCCGCCGTCCACGGCGAGGGCGGCGTAGGAGGAGGCCACCGTGCGCTCGGCCCACAGGCCGCTCCACCACGCCCGGTCCTCCGGCGTCGCGTAGTACCAGGTGCCGGCCGAGGCGGTGACATCCGTGAACCCGGCCGCGCGCGCCCACGACAGCAGCCGCCGCCCCGCGTCCGGCTCTCCGCCCGCGCCGCGGGCCACGCGCCGGTAGAGGTCCAGCCAGTCGTCCAGCCCGGGTGTCCGCGGGTACCAGGTCATGGCCGCGTAGTCCGCGTCGCGCACCGCGACCACGCCGCCGGGCCGGCACACCCGCCGCATCTCGCGCAGCGCGCCCACCGGGTCGGGCACGTGCTGGAGCACCTGGTGCGCGTGGACGACGTCGAAGGAGCCGTCGGGGAAGTCCAGCGCGTGGACGTCGCCCGTGGTGAACTCGACGTTCCCCAGGCCGCGTTCGTGCGCCACCGCGCGGGCCCGGTCCAGCACCTCCGCCGCCGCGTCCAGGCCGGTGACCCGGCCCTGCGGGACGAGCGCGGCCAGGTCGGCCGTGATGGTGCCGGGTCCGCAGCCCACGTCCAGGATCTCGTGGTGCGGCCGCAGCGCGGGCAGCAGGTGGGCGGCGGAGTCGGCGGCCGTGCGCCGGCTGTGCGAGCGCAGGACGGACTCGTGATGGCCATGGGTGTACACGGGTTCCACGGGTTCCCCTTTCGGCGGTTCGTCGCTCCGACGGTACGTGCGCGTCCCGCATGGCGAGAACCATGTTTCAGCATGTGGGATCACTTCGTCACCCGCCCGCCCGTGTCGGCCCGCCGCACACCACCCCCGTCTGCAAAGGTGTAGCTAAGGCGTGTCCGGCGCCCTGTAAGGGGCGCGGGGAACTGCGCGACCAGCCACGACGCACCCGCAGCCGAAGTCCCGGGGCTTCGCCCCGGACCCCAAGGTGGTGCGTCGGCTGCAGGCCGTCGGTGGCTG
>NZ_JBSFWU010000147.1:0-13606 GCF_053594995.1 Streptomyces sp. NPDC002536 | reverse complement strand
ACCAGTTCCCGGCAGGGACATCATGATGAGATGAGCACCGCCCTGTCGTCAGCGTTGTGGCACGTCACGTGCTACCTCGTCGGCAGACAGAAGCGCCCCCTCGGCCACGGCGGCCTGCTGCACGCTCTGCGCCGGGGAGTTCGCGCTCGCGGCCTGCGCGGGAGCGGCCAGCAGGGCCGCACCCAGTGCCAGGGCGACGACGGCGGACGCCCTGCGGGCGACGCGCGCTCGGAACCGTCCCTCGTGCTGCTGATCGGTCTTCATCCAGGCCCCCTGTTTCGGTGCTTCGGCAGTACTGATGCCCCGTAGGCGGCCGGGACGGGCGCACCGGGGGCGCCACCATTATCTGCACAGCCCCGCTCCGCAGCGCAGGGCGCATCCCGTGCTGTGCCGTGAGCCGGTGTGCTACCGGTCGTCAGGTGACGGTCTGGTCGCCGTCGGGAACGTCCTGGACGGTCACGGCGGTCCGCGGGACGCCGAGGCCGGCGGCCACCGCCCGCGCCAGGCCCCCGGGGTCGGGCCGCGTCGGGTAGGGGACGGCCTCCCCGTCGCCGTAGGCCTCGATGGCCTTGGTGAAGTAGCCCGGGTCCCAGGCACCCACGGCACCGCGCACCTCGACCGCGCGCACGGCGCGGGAGCCGACGCGCTGCTTCACCGCGGCCAGGATCGCGTCCGAGCGGTAGGCGCCGGGCACTTGGAACAGGCTGGCGTGGGCGCCGACCTTGCTCCCGTCGCGCAGCCGGACGGTGACGGTCAGGCAGCTGGTGACGGACGGGTAGACGATCGTGCCGCCGGGGCCGGTCTCCGCGACCTGCCCCTCGGTGATCCGGACCGTGGCGGCCGCGGGTGCGGCGGAGGCCGGGCGGGCCACCGCGACGGCGGCCGGGGCCAGTTGGAGGGCGAACGCGGTGCCGAGGGCGAGCAGCGCTCGCCCGGCGCGGACGGAGGGGACGGGCATGGCACTCCAGAATGAGCGGGGACTTCGGCCCCGCCATCCTAGAAACCGGCGCCGCGGCTCAGACCGTCGGTGTGCCCGGCTCGAAGCGGCTGCGCACCGCCGTCTGCACCTCGGCCTCCTCGGCCGGGTCGGAGGCCAGTCTGCGCAGCTGCTCGACGACCCGCGCATCGGCCGTGGTCGCATGGTGCGCGGCCAGCTCGCGGGTGGTCTCCTCGCAGTCCCAGAGGCACTCGACGGCGAACCCCGCGGCGAAGGACGGGTCCGTGGCGGCCAGGGCACGAGCGGCACGGCCGCGCAGGTGCGAGGAGGCGGTCTCGCGGTACACGTGCCGCAGGACGGGCGCGGCGCAGGCGATCTGCAGCCGCCCGGCCCCGTCGGCCAGTTCCCACAGCACGGGGGCGTCGCAGCCCTCGGCGCGCACGGTGCGGCGCAGGGCGTCGAGGACGAGCGCGGCGTCGTACTGCGCGCCCCGGCAGGCGAGCATCCCGGCCGCGGCGCCGCCCAGCGCGTCGCTGCGCCGGACCCAGGCGCGGGCGCGCTCCAGAGCGGCGGCACTGCGCATGCGCTCGAAGGCGGTGACGGCGGCCTCGGCGACCAGCGGGTCGGGGTCGTCGGCGGCGCCCTCGACCAGGTCGAGGGCCTGCGGGTCGTCGTGCTCGGCGAGGTAGCGCAGCGCGGTGGCGCGTGCGGCGCCCTCGCCGAAGGCGGCGGCCTCGATGATCTCCAGCCGGTCCTCGGGGCCGGCCACGGCGGTGAGGCAGCGGGTCGCCGGGACGTGGCGCAGCTGGACGGGGTGCTGGGCGAGGCCCTCCTGGGCCCAGTCGAGCACCTCGCGCACGCTCCAGCCGGGCCGGGGGCCCTGCGGGCGCAGCTGGCGCTGCCAGCGGTCGAAGGAGCCCTGCTCCTGCGCGGCGCACACCCGGGCCGCGGTGCGCGGGGAGTGCTGTTCGTCGGCCCACAGCCGCCAGGGGCGGGGCTCGAAGGCGTCGCGGACGGCGGCGGCGAGGGCGCCGTCGCCCTCGGGGGTGCGGGGGAAGCGGGCGAGGACCCGCTCGCCGAGGGCCGCGAGGGCGGCGTCGTCGTCGCGCAGGGCCAGCTCATCCAGGGCCCACGACCAGTTGGCTCCGTCGGCCGCGTAGCGGCGCAGCAGGCGCAGGGCGTCGTCGCGGCCGTAGGAGGCGAGGTGGCCGAGGACGGCGAGGGCCAGGCCGGTGCGCTCCTCGGCGGGGTCGGTCAGGTCGTCCGGGTCGAAGAGGTGCTGCTCGATCCCGCCGAGCCCGCCGTCGAGGTCCAGATACAGGCGTGCGTAGTACAGCGAGCGGTTCTCCAGCTGCCAGTCGCGCCGCGGGTCGCGGAGCACGCAGTGGTTCAGCACCGCGAGCGCCTCCGCACGCGGCGCCGCGAGGGCATGCAGGGTCCCGTCGCCGCGGCCTCGCTGGAGGAGGCCGAGCAGGGTGCCGCTGGGCGCTATGTCTGGATCGAACATGGGGTCAGCATCCGGTGCGGGGAGTCGGCTGGCAACGGGATTTCCTTCCGGACGGCATTCTTGCCGCTGTCCGCCCGTCCATGCCGGTGAACTGTGGAAACCGGGGGGCGCGGGCGCCCGCAGCCTACCTGGAAGCGACGGTTCCGCCGACCTGTGCCGGAAATGTCACGGTCATGTCCACGGCATATGCCGTCAGCACCACCGGATCGGGTATTGCCAAAGCCCTTACAGGCCGTCGCTGCCTGTGCAAGAGTCGTGACAGCAGTCGTCGAAGCGGCCGCTCCACCGAAGTATCCCGGAGCCGGCGCCACCGCCGCGCGTGTATCGGAGTCCTAGATGCCGTCCCCAGTGTCCGCGGACCGTTCCGCCGAGTCCCCCGAGCACGGCGCGGTCGACGCGCTCATCTCCCAGACCCGGCAGCTCAGAGGGGGTATCGACGCCGTGCGCCGGGAGGCCGCGGCGGACGCCGAGCAGTCCGACGACCCACGGCTGCGCTGGCAGCGCGCCCTGTGCGAGCTCGCCGCGCACCACGCGGACAATCTGGGCGAGCACCTGGACCAGCTCCGCGACGGCCCGCCCGCCACCGCACCGGCCGGGGAGCCGGCCGGCCCGGTGGCCCGGGGCCCGGCGGGCCGCGCGGGCAGTGCCGAGTGGAATCTCCTCAGCGACGCGGCCACCTGGTCCGACGAGCTCTACCGGATCTTCGGCCGCAGCCCCGAGGACGGTGCGCTGACCCTCGACGAGCTCCCCTCCTGGCTCCTGGAGGAGGACAGGCCGCAGCTGACCGCGATGGTCACCGACTGCCTGGTGGATGGCCGGCCGATCGACGGCGAGTTCCGCATCGTGCGCGGCGACGGCGCCGTGCGCACGGTGCACATGAAGGGCGAGCCGGTGCTGGACGCCGACGGCTGCACGGCCTCCATGTGGGCCGTGCTCCGGGACGTCAGCGAACTGCAGCGCTGCCGGAAGGCGATGCACGAGACCCGTGACTCGCTGCAGCACCAGCGGCACCGGGCGCAGACCGAGCACCGGCTCGCGGTCGAACTGCAGGAAGCCGTGCTGCCGTCGTGGCGCGGCTCCCTGCTGCTCCCGCCCGGTCCGGACCCCGCCCGCCCGCCGGCCGCGGGCGTGCTCGACCTCGCCGGGCACTACCTCCCTTCCGCCGTGAGCGCCCTCGTCGGCGGCGACTGGTTCGACGCCCTGCAACTGCCCGGCGGGCGGACGCTGCTGACCGTCGGCGGGCTCACCGGCCACGGGGTGGCCGCCACCTCCGGCATGGCGATGCTGCTGGGCGCGGTGCGCGGCATGGCGGTCGCAGGGACGGAGCCGGGCCCCCTGATGGGCTGGCTCAACCACCTGCTCGACGCCTCCGTACAGCCCGCCCTGGGCAGCGCCCTCTGCTGCTGCTACGACCCCGGGAGCCGCACCCTGCTGTGGTCCCAGGCCGGACACCCCGCCCCGCTGCTCTTCCGCGACGGCACGGGCCGGGCGCTCCGGACGCCGGCGGGCGTACTGCTCGGCGCCGTCGCCGACGCCGAGTACGCCCAGGCCCGGGACGAACTGCTGCCCGGCGACGTGCTCGTCCTGCACACCGAGGGCCTCTCCCCCGACGCCGGACGGCTGCTGGACCTGGCGCCGCGCTTCGCCGCGGCGCACACCGCCCAGGACTGCGTACGGGCCGTGCTGGAGAGGTTCGGCGGCACGGAGCGCGGGGACGACGGCTGTGTGCTGATCGCCCGCATCGGCTCCTGAGCCCGGTCCGCCCGCGGCTGCTGCCGCAGCCGCGGGCGATCACGCCGGTGCCGTCCGGCCCGTCGCCGGAGGCTTGGGCATCACCCGCCGGAGATCCTGCCGCAGCTCGTCGATCCGCGAGCTGCCCGTGTACCTCCCGGTGAGCCGGTACATCTCGCGCAGCCGGTCCCAGGTGCGGTGCGAGGACGTGTCGCCGATGGTGAGCAGCGCCAGCCGGGCGTAGCAGTCCGCCTGTTCGGGATCGCCCGCGATGAAGCAGGCCGAGGCGATCGAGATGTGGTCGAAGATCTGCGAGCGCTGGCGGCCGTTCTCCCGCAGGTCGAGCGCCTCCTTGGCGTGCCGCTGGGCCGGGGCCGCCGCCGTCGGCTCGTGCTCGGCGAGCGTGCGGTAGGCGAGCCCCTGCATGCCGTGCATGTCCGCCTCGTTGAACAGCTGCATCCAACTCGGCGGCGGCACATCGCCCTTGTCGGAGACGAACAGGTCCTCGGCCTTGCCGAGGGTGCGGCGCATCGCCTGCCCCTGGCCCTTCGAGGCCTGCGCCCAGGCCTCGATGGTGTGGAACATGGCGCGGGTGCGCGGCAGGGTCTCGTCGCCGCAGCCGGACTGGGCCAGCTTCATCAGGTCCAGGGCGTCGTCCGGGCGGCCGAGGTGCACCATCTGGCGGGCGGCGCGGGAGAGCGCCTCCGCGGCCCGGGGCCGGTCGCCGCCCTCGCGGGCCGCGTGTGCGGCGATCACGAAGTACTTCTGGGCGGTGGGCTCCAGGCCCACGTCGTGGGACATCCAGCCGGCGAGCACCGCCAGGTTGGCGGCGACTCCCCAGAGCCTGCGCTGGAGATGGTCGGGGTGGTGGTACTGGAGCATGCCGCCCACCTCGTTGAGCTGGCCCACCACGGCCTTGCGCTGGAGGCCGCCGCCGCGGGAGGCGTCCCAGGCGCGGAAGACCTCGACCGAGTGCTCCAGGGCGTCGATCTCCGTGGAGCCCACGGGCGTCGCCTCGTAGCGGTCGAAGGCGGCGGGGTCGGCGTGCACGGTGTGCGCACGCAACGGGTCGTCGAATCGGGGGGCGTCTGAGGCGAGGATGGGGTCGGTGTGCAGCCAGTCGTGCATCGCACTGCTGAGTGCCGATCCTGCGGCGAGCACGGCGCCCGCGCCCACCAAGCCGCGTCGGTTGAGCATGAGGTCCATTCCCGTGAATTCGGTGAGGACCGCGGCCGTCCGCTCGGGCGCCCATGGCAGCCCGTCCGGTGTCTGCACCTTGCTGCCGGCCCGCCCGCGACGGCCGAAGCCGAGGTCCTCGATGGTCACGACACGGCCGAGGCGCTCGGTGAAGAGGGCTGCCAGCACCCTGGGCACGGGATCGCGCGGGGACTCCCCCGTGTCGATCCAGCGCCGCACCCGCGAGGTGTCGGTCGCCAGCTGCGGGTGGCCCATGGCCGCCGCCTGCCGGTTCACAAGTCTCGCGAGCTCGCCCTTGGACCATCCGGCCAGGCCGAACAGGTCCATGAGGCGGGTGTTGGGTTCCCTCGTCACGTCAAGCCCCCAGGTTCCTCGGCTGACTTGAAGGTATCGGCCCGTCATGGGCCAGGCGAGTATTCGCCAGGGTTCGCCAGGGTGCGCCAGATGGTGTGCCACCAGGCCGGGGGTGTGATGTAGAAACGCGCAACCCCGGCCGCCCGGTTGCCGGACCGCATTCCCCAGGGTGCGGGACGGCCCGGGGACCGGGAGTGCCGCATTCGCCGACACGAAGGGATCTGTTCCGCCCATGTATGCAGCATCGACCTCCGTGTCCGCTCCGCCCCGGCCGCTCCGCCCTCAGCAGAGCGGCAGCGGCCCGTACCTCGACCCCTCCCACGCCGTGGGGGCCGCGTTCGGGGGCGGACGGGCGCGGAGGGGCCCGGGGCTCGGCGCCCAACCGCTCAGCGGGAGAATCGACTTGTCCGGCCCTCAGGGCGCGCAGCTGCGCACGGCGATCGCTTCGGTGCATCGCATCTGCCCCGAGTTCAACCCCGTTCAGGTGCTGCGCCGCAGCGGCCGCTCGGTCCTGCTGGTCGGCACCACCGGACGTACGACGGCCGTGGCCAAGTGTTTACTTGATCACTCCCCGTCCTGGGCCGAGCGCTTCCGGCACGAAATAGCCACATACCGGGCCTTCGTGCGGCACCGTCCCCCGGTGCGGGTTCCCCGGCTGATCGCCGCCGACCCCGACAACTGCACGCTGGTCATCGAGCGTATGCCCGGGCGCCCTGCCGCCGTCCAGCGGCACCCGGTGGATACGCTCCCCCGCGCGGATGTCAGGGCGGCGCTCGGCGCGGTGTGCCGGGTCAACCTCTGGCGTCCGCCCGCCGGGATGTTCGACATGCCGCTCGACTACGGCAAGCGCATCGCCCGTTACCACGAGCTGGGCCTGCTGACCGACCGGGACATGGGCGACCTGCAGAAGCTGCTGCACGGTCTGGCCCATGTGCAGGGGCAGTTCTGCCACGGGGACGCCCTGCTCTCCAACGTCCTGCTCTCCCCCGCCGGTCCGGTGCTCGTCGACTGGGACCACGCCGGCTGGTACCTCCCGGGGTACGACCTGGCCACGCTGTGGGCGGTGCTGGGGGACGCCCCGGTGGCGCGGCGTCAGATCAGCCAGCACGCCCAGGCCGCGGGACCCACGTCCCGGGACGCCTTCCTGGTGAACCTGATGCTGGTGCTGACCCGCGAGATCCGGACGTACGAGACGGCCGTGCAGCGTGCCCTGCACGAACCGGCCGCCCCCGGCAGTGCGGAGACGGGCGAGGAGCAGCGCCTGCTGCTCCGTCGGCTGCACGACGACTGCGCGCTGGCCAGGCGCGCGGTCAGGGCCGCCGTCGGCACACGATGAGCCCCGGCGCCCCGTAAGGGGCGCGGGGAACTGCGCGATCAGCCACGACGCGCCCGCAGTCGAGGTTCTCCCCCAGCTACCGCTGGGAGGTGCCCCCAGGGTCTTCGCCCCGGACCCCTGGGGTAGTGCGTCGACTGCGGGCCGGCTGTGGCTGGTCGCGCAGTTCCCCGCGCCCCTTACGGGGCGCTGCAAGCCCGAGGCGCCGCGCACCCTTGCGCGGCGCCTCGGCGTGTCGGCTGCACCGAACCGTCGTCACCAATCCGGGTGAGGGCCGTCCGGACGGGCCTCCGGGCCCGCCCGCGAAACGCCTGGCGCGGACGTTGACGTGCGCATTGCGGCCCCTTCAGTCTGATTGACGGATCGTCTGATCCCACAAGGGCTCTTGGTAGGTTCGCTCCATCCCGGTCCGCGTGCGTCTGCGTGTTCAGCGCACGGCACGGTCCGTCCAGAGGAGGCCGCATTGCGAGGCTCGCAGCACCACCGGTCACGTCAGGTGTCCCGCAGAGGGTTCCGAAGAAGCCGCCGTACACTCCGGGCGGCCGGCGCAGTCGCGTCGGCCGCTCTGCTGCTCCCGGTGGTCGCAGCCGCCCCCGCGGTGCCGGCCGAGCAGCCGCAGTCCGCTTCCCTGCAAAGGGAGTTCGCCGAAGCCGCCGCGAAGTATCACGTCCCGCAGAGCGTGCTGCTCGGCGTCGCCTATCTGGAGTCGCGGTGGGACTCCCACGCCGGGGCCCCCAGCGTCACCGGCGGCTACGGCCCGATGCACCTGACCGACGCCGCCACCGCCGTGGCCGCCGCGGGCGAGCGGGACGAGGCCGCCGGGGACGCCCGCGGCGAATCCGACCGGCCGCGCGCCGGCCGCATGTCCGTCCCCGTTGCCGTCCCGGTACCGGCGGAGCTCCCCGCCCGGCTGCGGACCCTGCCCCGCGCCGCCGCCCTCACCGGACTGCCCGCCGGGCAGCTGCGCAGCAGCACCGCGGCCAACCTGCAGGGCGGTGCGGCCCTGCTCGCCGACGCACAGAAGCGGCTGGGCCTGGCGGCCGGCGGCAGCCCGGCCGAGTGGTACGGAGCGGTGGCCGCGTACTCCGGCGCCACCGACTCGGCAACGGCGGCCACCTTCGCCGACGACGTCTTCGACGCGATCCGCGGCGGCCGGCAGCGCACCACGGACGCGGGTCAGGCCGTCTCCCTGCCCGGCGCCCCCGGGCTCGTCCCCCGCACCGAGCAGCTCGGCCGGCTCGGGCTGCCGGGGCTGCAGCACGGGGACCAGGTGGAGTGCCCCCGCTCGGTGGCCTGCGAGTCGATCCCCGCGCCGTACCAGAAGCTCGACAACGGCAAGGACTACGGCAACCACGACGTCGCCGACCGGCCCGGCTCGCAGAAGGTCGACTTCATCGTCGTCCACGACACCGAGGGCACCTGGGAGGGCACGGTCAAGCTGGTCCAGGACCCGACGTATGTCTCCTGGAACTACACGGTGCGCTCCAACGACGGGCACATCGCCCAGCACGTGCCGACCAAGGATGTGGCCTGGCACGCGGGCAACTGGTACGTGAACGCCAAGTCGGTGGGCATCGAGCACGAGGGCTTCCTGGCCCAGCCCGACGCCTGGTACACGGAGGAGATGTACCTGTCGTCCGCCAAGCTGGTGCGCTACCTGGCCCAGAAGCTGGACATCCCGCTGGACCGCCAGCACATCCTGGGGCACGACAACGTCCCCGGCACCACCGCGGCCACAATCAAGGGCATGCACACCGACCCCGGCCCCTACTGGGACTGGGACCACTACTTCGGTCTGCTGGGCAAGCGCTTCCGCTCCACGGCGAGCCCCTTCAGCGGCATGGTCACCATCGACCCGGACTACGACGAGAACCGCCCGGACTACACCGGCTGCGTCAAGCCCGGCGAGCCCTGCGCCCCGCACGGCTCGGGCGCGGTGCGGCTGCGCACCGGGCCGGACGAGAAGGCGCCGCTGGTGCAGGACGTCGGGCTGCACGGCGACGCCCCGTCCACGACGGACGTCAACGACACGGGCGCCCGCGCCTCCACCGGGCAGCAGTTCGCCGTCGCCGACCGCCAGGGCGACTGGACGGCCGTCTGGTACCTGGGGCAGAAGGCCTGGTTCCACAACCCGTGGTGGCAGCCGACGGCCCTGTTCGCGAGCGGCGAGTTCGTCACTCCGCGGGAGGGGCTGGACGAGATCCCGGTGTACGGGCGGGCCTTCCCCGAGAAGGAGGCCTATCCGCAGGGCGTCCCCGTCCAGACCGTGGAGCCGCTGCCGTACAGGATCCCTGCCGGGCAGGCCTACGTGCTGGGTCAGCGGTCCCCGAGCGAGTACCTGTGGGCGACCACCTTCGAGCCCGCGGGCCACAAGGTGATCCGTGGCAAGGACGTCTACTACGAGATCCAGTTCGGGCACCGGGTGGCCTTCGTCAAGGCCTCGGACGTCACGCTCCGGGCCTCGAACCGCTGAGCCCCCGTCCGACCCCCGTCCGAACAGTGCAGGAGCCCGGCACGGCCGTCGCCGTGCCGGGCTCCTGTCCGGTCGAAAGGGGGCTCAGCCCGCCTGGAACATCTCCGCGGGCAGCGGCTTGAGCAGCTGGTACAGGTCGTCGGTGATCGGCCGGTCCCAGCTGGCGATGGTGACGAGCACGCCGTCGCTGCGGTCGAACTGGGTGCAGGAGATACGGCCCTCGGAGCACTTCAGCCGGCGCACGATGAGGAGGTTGTCCTCGTGCATCACGGGGACGTCCTCGCTCTCCAGCACCTCCACCTCCTCCTCGTTGCCCAGGGCCGCGAGCAGCTGGGCCACCTCGAAGGGCACCTGGCCCTCGGCGAGCTCCCGGGCCGGGGAGCCCTCGGGCAGATTGCCGATGATCATCGCGGGGCCGCGTCCGCCGAACAGGTCGTAGCGGAGGAAGACGCCCTGGCAGCTCCCGTCGGGCGCGGGCAGCAGCCCGGCCCCGAGATCGCCCGGCCAGTCCCCCGGGTCCATGGCGAGGACGTCGAAGTCCGGCCCGGCGGGGGTGGCGGCGCTGCGGCGGCGGAGGAAGGACATGCCACCATCCTACGGGGGCGCCGACGCCGTGGAGGCCGGGGCACTGCCGCGTGCGTCAGGTGAGGTCGAACTCGCCCTCGCGGGCGCCGAGGACGAAGGCGCGCCACTCCCCCGGCGGGAAGATCAGCTTCGGGCCGTCCGGGTTGCCTCCGCTGCGCATGGCGACGAAGCCCTCGACGAAGGCGACCTGGACTCCGCTCGTGCGTCCCTGGCTGCTCGTCTGCCAGGTGGCGTTGGCGAGGTCGAGATCGGGGGCCGCTTCACCCGCCCATGCTTGCATCGTGCCGTCCACCACGTCCGCACTCCTCCCGGCTCGTCGTCCCGGCCCCAACCCTAGCGAGCGATGCCGCTGCCGCACAGGCCGCCCGCACGGGTTCCGTCAGGCGTCGGGCGGCCGGTCGCCCACGAGCCACATGGAGAAGAACTGCGCCCCGCCGCCGTAGGCGTGGCCCAACGCCCGGCGGACGCCGTCCACTTGGTGCTCGCCCGCTCGGCCCCTCACCTGAAGTGCCGCCTCCGCGAAGCGGATCAGGCCGCTGGCGCCGATGGGGTTGGTGGACAGGACGCCGCCGGACGGGTTGACGGGCAGGCCCCCGTCGAGCGCGGTCGCCCCGGACTCGGTGAGCTTCCAGCCCTCGCCCTCGGCGGCGAAGCCGAGGTTCTCCAGCCACATCGGCTCGTACCAGCTGAAGGGGACGTACAGTTCGGCCACGTCGACCTCGCGGCGCGGGTCGGTGATCCCGGCCTGGCGGTAGACGTCGGCCGCGCAGTCGCGGCCCGCGCGGGGCGAGACGAAGTCCTTGCCGGCGAAGAGCGTCGGTTCGCTGCGCATGGCGCCGCCGTGCAGCCAGGCGGGCGGATGCGGCGAACGGGCCGCGCCGGCCCGGCCGGTGAGGACGACGGCGCAGGCGCCGTCGGAGGAGGGGCAGGTCTCGGAGTAGCGGACGGGGTCCCACAGCATGGGCGAGGAGCGCACCTTCTCCAGGGTGATGCCGTGCTCGTGAAGGTGGGCGTAGGGGTTCTTCAGGGCGTTGCGGCGGTCCTTGTAGGCGACCAGGGAGCCCACACCGGGCGGTGCGCCGGTGCGCCGGATGTAGGCGCGGACGTGCGGTGCGAAGAAGCCTCCGGCGCCCGCGAGCAGGGGCGGCTGGAAGGGGACGGGCAGCGACAGGCCCCACATGGCGTTGGACTCGGACTGCTTCTCGAAGGCGAGGGCGAGGACGGTCCCGTGGATGCGGGCGGCGACGAGGTTGGCCGCGACAAGGGCGGTGGAGCCGCCGACCGAACCGGCGGTGTGCACCCGCAGGACGGGTTTGCCCGCGGCGCCGAGTGCGTCGGCGAGGTGGAGCTCGGGCATCATGACGCCCTCGAAGAAGTCGGGGGCCTTGCCGAGGACGACGGCCTCGACGTCGGGCCAGTCCAACTCGGCGTCGTCGAGGGCGCGTCGGGCGGCCTCGCGGACGAGTCCGGCGATCGAGACGTCGCGGCGGGCAGCGGCGTGTTTCGTCTGGCCGATCCCGACGACGGCGACGGGCTCCTTGTGGACGGCGTGGACGGCGCTCACGGTCGCTCCCCCTCCAGGACGGCGACGAGGTTGTGCTGCAGGCACGGGCCCGACGTGGCGTGGGCCAGGGCCCGGTCCGACTCGCCGCGCCGGATGCGGTCCGCGGCCTCGCCGATGCGGATCAGGCCCGTGGCCATGACGGGGTCGGCGGCCGGTGCGCCGCCGGACGGGGTGACCACGACGTCGTCGGTCAGCCGCAGTTCCCTGCGCAGGATCATCTCCTGGGCGGGGTGGGCCGCGTGGAGTTCGGCGGTGTCCACGGGCGCCTCGAAGGCCCCGGCGTGTTCGGCGGCGAGGCGGGTGGAGGGCGACCGCGTGAGGTCGCGCACGCCCAGGGCCTGGGGCTCGATGCGGTGGTCGATGCCGTGGATCCAGGCGGGGCGTGCGCACATCGCGCGGGCCCGGTCCCCGGCGGCGAGCACCACGGCCGCGGCGCCGTCGACGACCCTGCTGCCGGGACCGGGGGGCACGGTTTCGCCCGCGTCGGCGAGGGCCTGTGCCTGGAGGCCGGCGAGGGCGGCCGGTCCGGGCCACAGCGGGGCCGTGTAGTAGGGGTCGAGCTGCCGAGTGAGGACGTCCTCCAACTCGCCGGCCGTGGGCTTGCCATAGGCGTAGACGAGGGCGGTGTCCGCCTCTCCGGTGAGCAGTTTCACCCAGGCCTCGTACAGGGCCCAGGCCCCGTCGGCCTCCACGTGGGACTCGGCGATCGGCGGCCAGGCTCCGACGCCGTCGAGGGCCATGGTGAAGGAGAAGGGCCGGCCCGCGAGGTAGTCGCTGGAGCCCGAGCAGGTGAAGTCGGCCTCGCCGGGGGCCAGTCCGGCCTGTGCGAGCGCGTCGGTGAGGACGGGCAGCAGCATCTCGGTCTCCGACAGCCCCGCTTCGGGGGCCACGTTCTGTGCGAAGGCGACGACGGCGATGTCCCGTAAGTGGCCGGTCACAGCAGGTCCTTGTAGGTCTCGTAGGCGGCGTCGGGCTCGCCGGCGGGCCGGTAGCGGTCGGGGTGGCGGCCGTCGCCGGTCCATACGGGCTCGACGCGCAGGCCCATGCGCACCTGCTCGCAGGGGATCCCGGCGATGCGGCCGTGGAGGGCGAGGCCGGCGCCGTCGAGCGCGATGTGGGCGTAGACGTAGGGCACGTCGATGTCCAGGTGCCGTGCCTTGATGTTGACCACGCAGAAGGTGGTGACGGTGCCGCGGGGGCCGACCTCGACCTCTTCGGTGGTGGCGGTGCCGCAGGTGGGGCAGACGCCGCGGGGCGGTACGTACACCTTGCGGCAGGCGGGGCAGCGTTCGCCGGTGATGCGGTGCCGGGCGAGGGCTTCGAGGTGGCGGCTCTGGGCGTGGCCGGGGGTGTAGGTGTAGTCGAGGCGGGCGGGGGTGGTGATGCCGGTGACGGGGGCGGCGAACAGCCCGTCGTGCGGGGTGGCTTGAGTCCTCTCGGCCGCACCCTCGTACGGCTCGAAGCAGGCGATGTCGGTGATGGCGCCCGTACGCTCGGCCGCCCAGCGGATGCGGACCCGCATGCCGGTGCGCACGGCCCCGGGCGCGGGGGCGTCGAGGGCGTGCAGCAGGGCGGTGTCGGCGCCGTCGAGGCGGACGAGCACCCAGGCGAAGGGGGTGCGCAGCGGCCGGTTGGGGCGCGGGGCGGGGTCCCAGGACCAGGTGGTGACGGTGCCGGTGCTGCCGACCTCGACGAGGTCGCGGAGTTCCTCGGCGGTGCCGGGGTCGTACTCGACGGGCGGGACGAGCACCCGGCCGCCGGCGGTGCGCACGCCGAGGACGGTGCGTTCACGCAGGCCGGTGAGGAAGGCGCTCTGCACGGGCCCGAGGGCGGAGGAGACGCCCGGGACGCGCTTCTTGTAGGCCACGCGCGTCCCGTCGGGCGAGAGGGAAGGGCACTCCACGTTCGTGTGCAGGGTGCGCAGC
>NZ_JBSFWU010000146.1:0-13914 GCF_053594995.1 Streptomyces sp. NPDC002536 | reverse complement strand
CTGTCCTCAGCTTCACCGCCCTGCTGCGACAGGGTCAGCGGTGCAGGTCTCTCACCTCCACACAATCGAACAACGCCTCATGGCGCACGAGTACGGATACTCATGAGCACTGTCAGTGCTGTGTTCGATACTTTCTCCCAGTCAGTTGTCGGTTACACGGGGGATGTGTGGGAGGGGTGGGGCGTCGTCATGTCGCGCTGGGACATCCGGCCGGAGGGTGTGCAGGGCACGGTCGGGAGGACGGCCGAGGTGGCGGGGAAGCTACAGGGGCAGGCCCGGTCGTACCACGACCATGTCGAGAGCGTGGCGCAGAGTGCGGGCACGCTGGCGGGTCCCTGTGACCCGGCCAGCATGGGCATGAGCCCGGTCGGTGCGGCGGTCGTCGCGTACGCGAACAATGCCACGCAGACGCTGAACGCGATCGCGGACCGTGCAGAGAAGACGCTCAATGGCACGGTTGCGGCGGTGGGTTGGTATCTGTCCGGTGATCTGGAGATGGCGGAGAACGCCGAGAGGGACGCGATAGCCGGGCGTGAGGCGAAGACTCCCTGGGACAAGAAGTGATCGAGCCGATCGACCCGATATCCATACCCCACTACACGGGCAACCTGGGCGAGCTGCAGAAGGCCGTTGCGTCCTTGAAGAAGGACGCGTCCGGGATCCGCGCCACGGGCGCGAACACCCACTCCACCTTCCAGGGTCTGGCCCCTGACTATGACGCTCCGGAGCGGGACCAGCTGCTGGCCACGACGATCCCGGTGCGCGATCAGGCGAGCCAGTTCGCCCGCAACCTGGAGACGGTCCAGTCGGCGCTGTCGGCGTACGCCTGCGAAATCGGCCCGATCGTGAAGGAACTGGACCGTCTGCGGGAGCAGGCGGTCGCGTTCCGGGACTCGGTCAAGGACGACGAGCACTGGCGGAAGAACCAGGGGAAGATCGACGAGAACGCCCGTCTGATCCGCGCGGTGGCTGTCGCGCAGGAGAAGTTCCACGCGGCCGAGCGTGATGCCGTCAACAAGATCACGGCTGTCTACTGCGGCACGGCGTTCCTGACGGTGGATGACGGTTCCCACAAGCCGGGCATGTACGGCTACGACCCCAAGGCGGTCGCCAAGGTCACGGAGACGCCGTGGGGGACGGTCGAGAAACGGGAGCACGGGGCACTGGAGACGGCCTGGGACCGCACGTGGCACATGGTCACCAACAACCCGGCGGCGGACTTCGCCAAGGGTTTCGTGATCGACGGCACATGGGGCACCGCGCGCGGTCTGATGACGGCGTTCGGCTGGGACGGCAAGGACAAGGCCGCCGCTGCTTGGAAGAACCTCGGCGTGCTGGCGGCCGGTTCGGTCACTTTCCCGTGGTCGCAGGCCACTCGCATCCTGCCGGACTCCTGGCTGCCGAAGCAGGCCAGGGAGTACAAAAAGGCCGCGAACGCAGCCGACAAGGGCTTCCTAGCCTGGGACGAATGGAAAAAGAACCCACACCGCGCCGCCGGAGCCGTCGCCTTCAACGGACTCACCATACTGATCCCCGAAGCCAGGGCAGCCGGCCTGACCCGGGCCGGCACCACAACGGGCAAGATACTGACCACCGTTGCCCGGATCGGCGAGGTGGCCGACCCGGTCAACCTCGCCACGAAGGGCATCGGCAAGGGCTTCACCGCCGCCAAGGGCGCCCTGGAATCCGCCAGAATCGGCGACCTCCACGACATCGCCCTGCGCAACGCCGCCCACCTGACAGAACGCATCCCGGGCACCAACGAGAAGGCCCTCAAACTCACGGCAGCAGACGAAACCCCCACCTACATCACACAGAACGGCACCTGGCTCCGAGCCGACGGCACCGAATTCCCCACACACAGTGCGGCACCGAAGGAACTCAGCGCGACCGAGCGCGGGGCTGCACAGGATCACCGCGTCTTTGCCCACGCGGGGGGCGGTGGCAGCAATGCTGCGGACAGGGCTATGGGCCACTCCGGAGCAGGCTCGGCGGAAACGTCTGCATACGAGAGCGCCAACCGTGATCTGACAGCGCACGCCAACAGCCGTGCCTCCGAGGCTCCTTCCCGCACTACGTCGATGACTGGTGACGGCGGTTACGCCAGCCACCAAGGTGGTCATGGTTCGCAGCACGGCTCAATGCACTCGTCCGACTCCAGACATGGCGACGGCCACGAACGTCCGCACCAGAATGGGCACGGAGCCGGCGACGGCCTGGGGGAACACGATCACGGAACT
This sequence comes from Streptomyces sp. NPDC002536, assembly GCF_053594995.1. Classification (NCBI taxonomy): domain Bacteria; kingdom Bacillati; phylum Actinomycetota; class Actinomycetes; order Kitasatosporales; family Streptomycetaceae; genus Streptomyces; species Streptomyces sp. NPDC002536. The sequence continues at coordinate 11,674 of NZ_JBSFWU010000146.1, read as the reverse complement.
GGCGAGGGCGGCGAACGCGATGCCAACGCCCGTGGCAGTGGCGCCGACGGTACAGACCACCACGCTTCTGGTGTGGACAGCGAATTTCCGGCATCTCACGACCCCGGTTGGGGCGGTGCAGGCTGGGTGGAGAACCCATCGGAGTACGCGGCCAATGTCTACGAGGCGGTTCGAGGCACGCCCAATAGCGTCGACCTTCCAAAAATCGCCGATCACACGGGCATCAACGAATCCGTATTGAGAGATGTCAAGACGCACCTCTTCCGCTCGCAGCATGACATTGCAACCGGACCGAACCAAGTGAAGAGAGGGCCCTTCACCCCGCGTGACGACATCGCCCAGTTGTGGATGTCTGCAACAGAAGGGAAGCTCGACAAGGCGGGGCAGCGGCAATTCCGGCATCTTATGGCGCACGAGTATGTAGAGAGCAAGCTGATGAAAGCCGGAATGCCTTATGTTTCACACCACCCCGACATCTATGATCCCGTCGAGGGCTATCGCCTCTTTCCGACGGAACCACGTCACTTCGGTGCACACGATGTAGCCCCGAACGACAAGGTAGGCGGCTTGAAGCACTGGAAGAAGAGGATGGGCCTCAAGATCCCTCCGGAGCCCATAGCCAAGGACCTGTCCAACATCGATGACATAGTGAAGGCTGCCATGCAGCAGCTGCGGGTGAAGGGGCTGGACCTGAAGTGACTCAAGGACCTGCGCGCATGATGCTCGACCGCTTGCGTGCCATCGACTGGGAAGATGACGACGCCGTCTTCGATCACGCGCCGTCGAGGGCAGCGTTGATGCGCGAGTACCATCGGCGGATGGCCCATTGGGCACGTGCGTTCAACGCCGAAGCACACTGGCCGTTCTTCGACATCGTTCAGCACATCGACCCAGCCTTCACGTTGAGTGACGATGTTCGCGCTGAGCTCGATGGCTATCTCAGCGAGAACGTGGGCTGGCCCTCGATCGCACGCACCTGCCGTGGAGCCGTCAACTGGGCGGAGTTCCGGGCCGGAGCAGAGATCGCCCTGCCTGAACTTGAAGACCCCTATGAACCACTACTCGTGATGTACGAGCGGGGTGGGGGGTTCACAGTCGAGAGCGAGTTCATCGACCTCACCGGGATTGCCGTGCGGATCAAGCCGTTGTCGGATTACCTCTTGGCCGATCCGATCGTGCAGCTCGATTCAGAGGTACTGGACTCGCTGGACGAAATGTGATCGCCGCTGGGGGCAGGGGCAACTTGAGTCGGCCAATGCCCCCGCGGCATCTGGAGAAGATCCGCGCCACAATCGTTCGTGAGCCTCAGCGAGGTACGCGGTTCGCGGGTGCACGGCCCCGGAGAGGCGCGAGCCGGTTCCTCGTCATGCAGTCGGGACAGGCGTAGATCTTTCTGGCCACGTGGTCACCCTCGACGATGTCGACCGCTGTGGCTTTGGCCGACGGCTTCTTGCACCACGCGCAGTGCCTGCTCACCGCGTCTGCCCCTGTCGCCTTCCGGCCTTGCCGACGAGCAGCCGGATGTTCGCCGGGTCGCAGAGCATGCCGTTGTCCTCCGGCGCCGGCATGAGCCAGTGGGTCCCTGGCGGCTCGCGGCGTGTGGGGGCCGGTACCCCGAGGTAGTTGGTGGGGTGGTGCCTGCCGATGCACTGGGTCCCGGGTTCCGCCCAGTCCTGGGCGGTGTCCGGCGGTACGAGCAGGCAGTACCGGGTCCGCGTGCGGGAGACGATGACGGCGCTGGTGATGCCGACTGCACGGAAGTGGTTCTGGATCGCGGCCCGGTCCTTGACGCCGCACATGCCGTTCTCCACGATTCCGGAGGGCACTTGGACGACATCGAAGTGCATGCCGACCTGAAGCGTGGCGGCCACTCCTCTCCTCCACGACTCGCGTGCGTCGTCCGGACGCCGCTCCCGGGAGACGAGCCAGAGGGCTGCTCCCCAGAGGTCCACCATCATGGGGGGAATCATCACGCCCGGCCTCCGGCTCGCAGTCGCACGGAGGAGTCCGGCCTGCCCCGTCCGGCACGATGCCGTGCGCACAGGCAATCCGGAAACCTTATGGTGCCGGGCGGCAGGTCGAGACCGTCCTGCGACATGCCCGGTTCCCGATCGGCCCGAGGAGCCAGGAGCCTGCCGTCGATGCCCTGATTCGTGATCCGGCGGGGCAGTTGTTCCCGCGCGGCGCTGCACATGGTGCGCCCCCTATGTCTTTTCGTCGCTGTGCGAAAGACCGTAGAGGGGCTAAGAGTTGACTAGGGGGACGACCTGTCCCCCTGCCTTGCGATGGGACGAACGTCCCCGTGACTTCGGCGCTATGCGGCAGTCACGCCGACAGCCTCGGCGAGTGCAGCTGCCTCGGCTTTGAGCGGTCCGGATGCCGTCTTGGCCAGTTTGGCGGCAAGCCCTCGCGCCATGGGTACGTATCGAACGCCTTCGGGGCTCACGCGGTGCGCATGGCCCAGGTAGTGGACAGCCGCTGCTGTCTCCTTCTTCTGCTGGTGTCCAGCGGCAATGTCCAGCAGCAGCCGGGAACGACGTTCGAGTGAGGCGATCTTCTCCGGCAGGATGGACTCGGCACGCCGCAAGGCCTCGCCCGGAGTCAGGAGGCCCACGCCGACGCTGACTCCATGAACGGCAACGTTCGCAGCGTCGAACGCCGACTGCGTGTGGGTGTAGTCGGCAGGCAATCGGCCTGCCGTACGGTCGGCTTCTGCCAAGTAGCGCTCGGCATCACCGGAGCGGCCGTCGAGGCCGCAAGAGATCGCAGCCTGAAGGTTCAGCGCGCCGTAGATGCCGAGCACGTCAGGGGAACCGCCCTCCAACTGGTCTCGCAGCAAGGTCATGCCCGCTTCATCGGTCTGTACGGCCTCCTCGGCGAAGCCCGCCGAACGCTGTCCGATTGCTGTCGACCAAGCCGCAAGAGCCAGCGACATGGGGTCGTCGGCTTCTTCGCTGTGTGCCCGGCCGCGGTCCAGGGCGACCCAGTAGAGCTCCGGCTCACAGATATGGGCCAGCAAGCGCTGTACGAGTCGATACAGGTCACTTGCGGCGGCGTGAGCCTGACGGCGCTCATCACCCTCGTGCGCCTTGATGCACCTGTGGGCGTCGCAGATCAAGTCGGGCAGCAGTGCACCGACTTCCGTTCGCTGGTGAGTGCTGCTGTGCCAGAGTCGCCAGGCGCTGTCCACACGGCCCCTCAACATCTCGGGCCTCACCGGGCCCACGGAAGGGACGGTGGCGAACGAGGCGCCCAGCATCGCCGCCCTGATGGCCGGCACTGCGCTGTGGGAAAGCTTGCCGACTGCTTCGACAGAGATACCCAGCTCGCCCCCTGTCAGGGTTGCCACGTCCGGCACGTGCAGCACGTTTGCCAAGCGGACAAGGTGGGTGATCGACCGGATTTCGCGGTCACCGTTCTCGATTTTCTTCAGCCAGTCGGACGACCGGCCAACCAGGCCGGCCAGTACCGGCCGAGACATCCCACGGCGTTCGCGGAGGATGCGAATGCGTTCACCGGTCGTCAACTCAGCGGGCAGGTCAGCCATGACGTGCGCTCCCTCGACAGGTAGGGCTCCGACACCCGCAGAGTACGCCCGTTGAACGGCCCGGAACACGCGTCAAGCCTGCTGGCAACGCCTTGTTCGGTTCCGCCTCAGCACCGGCTGCCGCGATATCTCGGGCAGGCGCTAGTCCGCGAAGTCCTTCAGCTCTTCTGTTTCCAGGGTGATACCGACCGGTTCGGGGATCTCGATCGGTGTGCCGTACGCCCGTAGCGTCAGGCTTCGGTACCTGCCGCCTTCCGGTACGGAGTACACGGCAACCGAGCTGTCCTCGCGGTCCACAAGGAGGCAGACCGGGATGCCTGCTGCCGCGTATCCGTCCCGCTTGGCCACCCGTTCGCAGTGGTTCGCGTGAGCGTTGTGCGCGGTGACCCCGACGACCATGAGTACGCCCTTCGGGTCCGACCACTCGCCGTGCCCGGCGAAGTGTCGGCGAGGAGCAAGTACCCCGTCGGGGCGGACGCGGTCTGTGCCGTTGCTGCCGGTCTTCAAGCCACACCCCTGGTACAGCCACGCCCACGGGAGTTGATCCCTGCACGTCATTTGCAGCCACATGACGATCTCGCTGTGATTGCCGTCCTGCACCGGCTTGACCTCGATCCTTCCGCCGACGAGCTCCAGACGTACGGTTTCCGGCGCCGTGCGGGCCAGTTCCTCGAAGTCTTCGGCAGGCAGCGTCACGCTCTGCTCCTTTTACGTGTGCGGTTGATGGCCCGAAGGTGCTCAACGTGGGTGTGGACCGCGGCGCCCGAGGGGCCATGCGATTCGTGGGGACGGGCCTCGCCCCGGCACTCCCGGCACACCCCGCCCGGCAGGGCCTCCGGGCGGCCGGGGGTGGCGCAGACCGTGCATTCCAGGATGCGGAGCGGAGCGGGGGTCGGCTCCGGTTCCGGGGGGAGTTTGTCCGTGAGGCGGCGGCGGGCCAGGGCGGCCGCGTGGTGGACCTCGGGTGGCAGGCCTGCCGTCAGGGCGCGGATGATTGCCTGTTCATCCGCGCCGCGGTTCAGCCATTGTTCGGCCAAGGGTTCCAACGCCGTGCAGTCTGCTGCCGAGAGCGTCATGCGGGGGTCCGTGCGGCCCGCCGAGGCCAGGGCTGCGTAGGCGTTCGAGCGGGTGGGGCGGGGTGGCTGCGGCGGTGCCGGGACATCTCCCGCCAGGACCGGCTCCCACCACGCGTCGTCCCTCGGGGTGCGGGAGAAGTACGTGCGCGTCACCCAACGCGCGCTGCCGTCCTCGCTCTTGACGTGCTCCTTCACCCGGCGCAGGTGGCCCGCCTCCGACAGGCGTCGCAGCGCCGTTCGGCATGCTGCCTGGCCGTACGAGGGCACGTGCGCCGCCAGGGTTTTGGCGTCCATCGCCGCGCCTTCCGGCAGGCGGTCGATGAACGCCGCGATCGTCGCCTCGCGCGGCTTCAGGTGTGCGAAGTCGGCCCGGCTGCGGGGGGCTTGGTCCGGTGCGCTGCGCTTGCCGTAGCCCGGTTTTGCCAAGGGGTGTGCGATAGAGTTGGGCTCAGCCATGGGGTCGTTTTCCTTAGCCTCGATCTTCATGGTCAGACCCCGGTTGGTGTTCCCGCACCCTCCGGGGTTGTTTTGTTGCCGCTCCGGACGCTAGAGGCTCGCAACACTTCGTTGCAACCGCTCACCAAAGGTGAACACGCGTGCTACGCACGCGACTTGGGTGGGTGGGTGGGTTCAACAAACCCACCATTCCTTGCATAGAGCGCTCGGATCCCGACCCCCGGAGCCCGGAGCTCACCTCGCCTCAGCTCAGCGCCGGGTCGAGCACCACCTCCGTGTCCCGTTCCACCGTCGGCGGTTCCGGGAAGTGGCACGCCGACAGGTGGCCCTCCCGCGAGCCGTCCGCCGGGGCGAGGGGCGGGGTCTCCGTCGCGCACAGGTCCCGCGCCTTCCAGCACCGCGTGCGGAAGCGGCACCCCGACGGGGGGTCGATCGGCGACGGTACGTCCCCCGCCAGCCGGATGCGTTCACGGCTCGCACCCTCGCCCGTCGCCTCCGGCACCGCCGACAACAGTGCGTGCGTGTACGGGTGGCGCGGGCGCCGGTAGATGTCGTCACGGTCGCCCACCTCCACGATCCGGCCCAGGTACATCACCGCCACCCGCTGCGAGAAGTGCCGGACCACGGCCAGGTCGTGGGCGATGAAGAGGAACGCGATGTCCAGTTCCCGCTGGAGCTTCTGCAGCAGGTTCACCACCTGCGCCTGGATCGAGACGTCCAGCGCGGACACCGGCTCGTCCGCCACGATCAGCTTCGGCTCCAGGGCCAGCGCCCGTGCCACCCCGATGCGTTGCCGCTGGCCGCCGGAGAATTCGTGCGGGAAGCGGTTGTAGTGCTCGGGGTTGAGGCCCACGGTCTCCAGGAGTTCGCGGACGCGGGCCTCGCGGCCGCCCGGCGGTGCGATGCCGTTGATCTCCATCGGGCCGGAGACGATCTTTCCGACCGTCTGCCGCGGGTTCAGCGACGAGTACGGGTCCTGGAAGATCATCTGGATCTCGGAGCGGATCGGGGCGAGTTCCTTGCGGCTCGCGTGGGTGATGTCCTGGCCCCGGTAGCGGATCCGTCCGGCGGTCGGTTCCAGCAGCCGGGTCAGCAGCCGGCCCGTCGTGGACTTGCCGCAGCCCGACTCGCCGACCAGGCCGAAGGCCTCGCCGGAACGGACGGTCAAGTCGATGCCGTCGACCGCCTGGACGGCGCCCACCGTTCGCTTCACCGGGAAGCCGCCCCTGATGGGGAAGTGTTTGGTCAGCCCCTCGGCGACCAGGATCTCGTTCATGCCGCTCCTCAGCCCTCAGCCCAGCCGGGGCTTGATCCGTTCGGTGAAGGTCGTACGCTTCTGGTCCGGCGTCAGATGGCAGGCCGAGCCGCGGCCCGCGGGCAGCTCCGGGCGCTCCGACCCGCACCTGCCCCCGCCCACGTCGGCGACGAAGCCGCACCGCGGATGGAACGGGCACCCCGGCGGCGGCGCCAGCAGGCTCGGCGGGGTGCCGGGGATCGGGGTGAGCGGCTCCGTCACGTCCGAGGTCAGCCGGGGCATCGAGCCCAGCAGGCCCCAGGTGTAGGGGTGTTGGGGCGCGCGCAGCACCTCGTCCACCGTGCCGCGCTCCACCGCCCGTCCCGCGTACATCACCAGCACCTCGTCCACCGTGTGCCCGACCACGCCGAGGTCGTGCGTGATGAGCACGATCGCCGCGCCCGTCTGCTGCTGGAGTTCCTTCAGGAGGTCGAGGATCTGCGCCTGCACGGTGACGTCCAGCGCCGTCGTCGGCTCGTCGGCGATCAGCAGCTCCGGGTCGCAGACCAGCGCCATGGCGATCATGGCGCGCTGCCGCATGCCGCCGGAGAACTGGTGCGGGTAGTCGTCCACGCGCAGCCCGGCGTTCGGGATGCCCACCTTCTCCAGCATCTCGATCGCCCGCAGCCGGGCGTCCCGCTTCGAGGCGCCGGTGTGCTTGCGGAAGGGTTCGGAGATCTGGCGGCCGACGGTGTAGTAGGGGGAGAGCGCGGTGAGCGAGTCCTGGAAGATCATCGCCATCTTGTTGCCGCGCAGCTTCTCCAGGACGGACTCGGGGGCGCCCGTCAACTCCTGGCCGTCCAGCAGGATCTCGCCCCGGATCTCGGTGGACCGCGGGTCGTGCAGGCCGAGCACGGCGAGGTTGGTGACGGACTTGCCGGAGCCGGACTCGCCGACGATGCCGAGGGTGCGGCCGCGCTCCAGGTCGAAGGAGAGACCGTCGACGGCCTTGACGGTGCCGTCCTCGGTGTCGAAGCGGACGAAGAGATCCTTGACGGACAGGAATGCGGTCACGGTGGTGAACTCCCTGAGGGGCCTGAGGAATTACGCGAGCCGCACCCGCGGATCGATGAAGGCATAGGCGGCGTCGACGACAATGTTCGCCAAGACGATCGCCGTGCAGCTGATCAGCATCACGGCCATCAGCGTCGGCAGATCCGTCTGGTTGACTGAGTCGACCGCCAACCTCCCCAGCCCGTGCAGACTGAACGTGAACTCGGTGATGATCGCGCCCCCGAACAACGACCCGAGGTCGATGCCGAAGATGGTCACGATGGGGGCGAGCGCCCCCCGCCACGCGTAGCGGAAGAAGACCGTGCGGCGGTCCAGCCCCTTGGCGCGGGCGGTGCGTACGTGGTCCTCCGACAGCTGCTCGACCATCTGCGAGCGCGTCATACGGGTGTAGTTGGCGACGAAGATGATGGAGAGGACGAGCCACGGGATGAGCATGCCCGTGAACCACTTCCCCGGGTTCTCGGTGATCGGGTAGTAGGCGGGGTTGTCCGCCCAGTGCAGGCCGGTGACGAACACGGCGAGGGCGAGGATGCCGACGAAGTAGATCTGCAGCGAGTTGGCGACCAGCGACAGCGAGCTGAAGAACTTGTCGATCCACCGGCCCTGGAAGGCCGCGGCGATCATGCCGAAGCCGACGCCGACGGTCAGGAAGACGACGGCGCTGCCCACGGTGAGCGACAGGGTGGTGGGGAAGCGGTCCACGATGGTGCCCCAGACCGGCTGCTGGTTGGAGAAGGAGTAGCCGAAGCAGGGGGCCGCGCAGTGGCCGACGGAGTAGTCGCGGCCGGTGAAGATGCCCGTCATGTAGTGCCAGTACTGGACGAGCACCGGCTGGTCGAGGCCCAGGTTCTTGTGGATGACGGCGAGCGCGTCGGCGGTGCAGTTCTTGCCGCAGGACATGCGGGCCGGGTCGGAGGGCAGCGCGAAGAAGAGGAAGAACGTGATCGCGCTGATCAGCAGGATGATGACGAGCGCGCCGGCGGTCCGGCGGGCGAGGAATCTCAGCATGGCTGCGCTGCCTCACGGTTCGGGCGTGGCGGGGCGGGACGGAGGGAGCGGCCGGCCGGGCCCGTACGGCCCGGCCTTCCGCCGCGGTTACTTCACGAAGACGCCGGACGGGTCCGGGTAGCCGTACACCGGGTGGTACTTGACGCCGCCGAGCCCCGAACCCCAGATCGAGAACTGGAGGTTGGCGTAGGTGGGCACGGCCGGCACGTCATCGGTGAGGATCTTGTCGGCGAGCTTCATCCACTCCGGCGCCGCCTTCTTCACGTCGGGGATCGCGTTGACGCGGTCGATCTCCTTGTTGACGGCGGGGTCGTTGAGGTGGGTGTAGTTCTGGGCGCCGTCCGAGATCACCCGGCCGTCGTAGAGCGGCGGGACGACGGTCGAGGCGACCGGCCAGTCCGCGCCCCAGCCGGTGCGGAAGATGTCGAAGCCGTTCTTGACCTCGGCGATCGAGTTGTCCCAGACGTTGGCGTCGATCTCCTTCTTCTGCACCTTGAAGCCCGCCCGCTCCAGGGCCTGGGTGACGACCACCGAGACCTTCTGCTGGACGTCGGTGTTGGCGTAGGCGTAGACGATCTCCTGGCCCTCCTTGCCGGCCTCCTTCAGCAGGGCCCTGGCCTTGTCCGGGTCGCCGTTCGGCTTGGCCTTCTTGCCGAACGGGTCGGAGGCCTTGTAGCCGTCGATGGAGGGGGAGATCAGGTTGGTGGCCAGCTGTCCGGCGGTCGCCCCGCCGATCTGCTGGATGATCTGGCCGCTGGGCACGGCGTAGGCGAGGGCCTTGCGGACCCTGATGTCCTTGAGCCGGTCCATGTTGAAGTTGATGACGTCGAGGTAGGGCTGGATCTCGATGAAGCGGCGCGACTTGGTGCCCGGGTCCTTCAGCACCTGCTCGACCATCTCGGGCGCGACGGCGTTGGTGTACGACATGCCGGCCTTGTCGGGGCCCTGGTCGGAGAGCAGCCGCCGGGTGGAGTCGGTGGCCTGGTGGCCGAAGCTGATCTCGAACTTGTCGGGGTACTGGGTGCGGATCGGGTCGGTCTTCGGGTCCCAGTTCTGGTTGCGCACCAGGGTCAGCGACTTGCCCGTCTTGTAGTCGGCCACCTGGTAGGGGCCGGACGCGAAGGGCGCGTTGTCGTACTTCTGCTTCCCGTCCTTGTCGGCCTTCACCGCACCGACGTTGGGCATCGCGGTGGCGAACGGGGTGTCCGCGTGCGGCTTGAGGAAGTGGAGGACGACGGTCTTGTCGTCCGGGGTGTCCAGCACCGAGGACGGCAGGTGCTTGCCGTCGTACGGGCCGTCCGGCAGCGCCTTGCGGTAGCTGGTGCCCTCACCGGAGAGCCACTGCTGGATGTACTGGGGGCCGTCGGTCTCGAACGAGGCGTAGAGCCGCTCGATGCCCCAGCGCACGTCCTGCGCGGTGATCGGCGAGCCGTCCTGCCACTTCAGCCCGTCCTTGAGCGTGAACTTCCAGGTCTTCCCGCCGTCGGAGGAGGTGCCGGTGTCGGTGGCGAGGTCGCCGACGAGCTTGATCTTCCCGTCGGGGGCGATCTTGTAGCCGGTGAGCGAGCGGTTGTAGAGCAGCTGGTTGATCAGCATGTCGCCGTAGTAGATCTGCCCCGGGTCCAGGTGGTGGAAGGCGTCGCGCTGGAGGACGGTGACGGTGCCGCCCTTCTTGGCGCCCGAGGGTGCCGGGGCGGGGCCGGTCGAGTCGGCGGCGGTGCCGAGAGAGTAGTTGGCGGACACGTTCTTGTCCTGGCCGGGGCCCGCGCTGTCGGTCGCCCCGCCGCCTCCGCCGCCCCCGCTGCTGCACGCGGAGAGCACCAGGGCGCCGGCGGCCAGCACCACGGCCGTCCGGAGTGCCCTGCGGTTGACTGTCGTCCTCATCGATCTGCACCTGCCTGTCGGTTGACGGTGGAGAGTGCCGGTTCGGGCCGCCGGGGCGGTCAGCGCCGGGTGCGGGGGTCGAAGGCGTCCCGGACGGAGTCCCCGAGCAGGTTGAAGGCGACCACGAAGATGATCATCGCGAGCCCGGGAAAGAAGATGTAGGTGACGTCGCTCTCGTAGTACTTCGCCCCGTTGGCGAACATCCGCCCCCAGTCGGGGGTGGGTTCGACGACGCCGACGCCGATGAAGGAGAGCCCCGCCTCGGCGGTCACCAGGGTCGGCAGCATCAGGGTCGACTGCACCAGGATCGGCGTCCACAGGTTGGGCAGCAGCTCCTTGGTGATGATGCGCCAGGGCGAGGCCCCGGTGACCTTCGCCGCCTCGACGAACTCCCGCTCCCGCAGGCTCAGTACCTGGCCGCGCAGCAGCCGCGCCAGGCCCATCCAGCCCAGCACCCACAGGACCAGGATCAGGGTGATGACCCGGAGGTAGGTCGGGGTCTCCTTCTCGGGGCTGACGAAGAGGGAGTAGACGACCGGGGTGAACGCGACGAACGACAGCTGCTGGGGGAAGGCGAGCAGCAGGTCGATGAAGCGGCCCAGGAAGTAGTCGGTGCGGCCGCCCAGATAGCCGGCCGTCACCCCGACCAGGATGCCCGTCACCACGCACAGTGCGGTGGCCGCCGTGGCGATCAGCAGCGAGGTGCGGATGCCGTAGACGAGCTGGGTCAGCACGTCGCGGCCCAGGGTCGGCTCGATGCCGAACCAGAAGCGGCCGGAGATGCCCCCGTTGGGGGCGATCGGGTAGCCGAACCGGTTCAGCAGGCCCGGTTCGTCGAGCCCGTAGGTCTCCGTCGGGTTCTTGCCGTAGACCATGGAGATCAGCGGTGCCGCGACGGCGACGAGGAAGAAGAAGACCACGATCCAGGCGGAGATGACGCCCGAGCGGTCACGTCTGAAGCGCCGCCACATCAGCTGCCCGGGCGAGCGGCCCACCGGCGGGCTTGCGGCCGGGGCATCGTCGAGGGTGCTGCTGCCGGTGCTCCGGGAAGGGCTCGTCATCGCGTGCATCCCCCGCCAAGTCGTCTCGGTCCCCGACGTGTTGATCACGGTGTGACGTATCGAACACGTTGGGTTGAGCGGACTCTGGCAATGGAGTTACGGCGCAGTCAAGGGGGCTGCGGAGGAAGACGCGGCGCTCCGCCGCATCTTGAGCGAAGGTTGTGCAGATCGAGGTGGCGGCGTGCTTGACAGCAAGGTCAAGCACGCCGCGGACCGTATCACTCCATGGGGCGCGCCCGGCGGACCTCCGCCACGCGGCGCCGGCGCGCCGTAGGCGCCCCGTAAGGGGCGCGGGGAACTGCGCGATCGGCCACGACGCGCCAGATCGTAATAG
>NZ_JBSFWU010000145.1:0-13926 GCF_053594995.1 Streptomyces sp. NPDC002536 | reverse complement strand
GAAGCGCACGCATGCGCGCCAGCCTACCTACCTGCCGGTACATGAACGGTCCCAGGTCGGCCTTTTACGAGCAGGCCTACAGCTACCCTGCTGGGCCCCGTCGTCGACGGCTCCGATGGCCCCGATCCCTCCGTCGGGCCCGGAGCCCAAGCCGGCGAAGAGCAGGGCGCTGCTCGCCACCGTCGGCGGCGTCGTGGCGCTGGCCGTCATCGGTGGCGGCGTGGCGTACGTCCTCACGAGCGGGAAGAACGACGACGGCAAGAAGGCGTCGTCGTCGGCCGCGGCCTCGCAGGCGCCGTCCGCACCGGCGCAGCAGCAGGGCGGCCAGCCCGCTCCCGACACCAGCGTGGCGCCGCAGGGTGCGTCGGGCGGCAAGGCGCTGGTCGCCGGATGGCAGACGCAGGTGAACGGTGACCACCACTTCGCCTACGACGTCCCGCCCAAGGGTGACCAGTGGAAGGTCTTCCCGACGGACACGATGGTCTCGTACACCGAGGACAACAAGCCGGTCGTCACCATGCGGGGCACGGCCAACTTCCGTGAGGGCGGCTGCTCGTCCAGCCCCAACCCCGACGCGTTCGGCGAGGCCGGCAAGGGCCAGCTCGCCACGGTCGGCACGACCGGCGGCGGCAAGGACGGCACGCTGCAGGAGAACGCCCGCAACTGGGCGGGCAACTGGGGCGTCATGGCCTACGGCGGGCTGAAGAACAAGCCCAAGATCGAGGTCGGCGAGGCGGTGCCGTGGAAGCACAACGGCATCGAGGGCTACACGGCCACGGCCAAGGTGACGATCGCCAACCGGGCCAGTGAGTGCGTGCCGTCGACCGCGATCGTGAAGAGCATCGCGCAGAAGCTGCCGGACGGCACCTTCCACGGCTGGGTGATCTACGCCGACCAGGGTGTTCCCAACGCCCTGAGCGTCGAGCAGATCGACAAGATCATGGGAACCGTGCGGCCGACCAAGGGCTGACGGGCGGCGAAGGGCGAACAGGAAAAGGGCGGGACCGAGGTCCCGCCCTTTTCCTGTTCGTTCCTGCTCGTTCTCTTCGTTCCTGTGCAGGGAAAAGCCCTCTCGGCCCCGGCGGCGGACCGGTCGAGAGGGCTGAGCCGTGGGAGTCAGCAGCCGCTGACGTCGGCCACGAAGGAGGTCCAGGACTCCGGGGAGAAGGCGATGGCCGGGCTCTCCGGGTTCTTCGAGTCACGGACCGCGATGGCCTGCGGAAGGGGCGAGGCGACCTCCACGCAGTCGCCGTTGGCCAGCGAGTAGGAGGACTTCCGCCAGGTGGTCATTCCCTGCTGAATCGCCATGGTGTTACTCCGATACCTGTGAGCAATGCCTGTCAGTACGCCGGTTTCCCGAGGTGCGATCGACGTTACGCGCCAACATCATGTGGCGAATGGGCTGTTCACTCGACCGGATGGCTTATATCCCGAGCCTCTTCCCGCAGGCCACGCGGAGGTGTACCGTTCCGCCGCCACGCGGGCGGCCGGGGGGTCGGTCAGGCCGACCAGTCCTCGGCGACGCGCAGGATGAACCGCCGCGAGTCCTCCGCATTCAGTGCCTGCATCCGCAAATGCTCGTACATGACGCTGTAGGCCTGCACGTCGTTCGGCTTCTCCAGATAGAGGTCGCTGGTGATGCCTTCGAGATAGACGGTGCTGGCGTCCTGCGGGTCGTGGAATTCGAGGATGGAGAACTTCCCGTACATGCCCGGATGCGCGCCCACGTCATAGGGGAGCACCTGCACCGTGATGTGCGGCTGCAGGCTGAACTCCACGAGGTGTTCCATCTGTTCGCGCATGATGGCCTTGTTGCCGACGATGCGGCGCAGCGCGGACTCGTCGATGACGGCCCACAGACGCAAGGGGTTGTCGGGGTCGGTGATGCGTTCCTGCCGGCGCATCCGCACCTGCACGCGGCGTTCGACGTCCGCCGCGGTGGCCTCCGGCCAGGAGCCCTCGGTCACGGCGCTGGCGTAGTTGGGCGTCTGCAGCAGGCCGGGCACCAGCGAGGCCTCGTACACGCGCAACGAGGCCGCATCGGTCTCGAGACCGATGTAGACGCTGTAGGGAATGTCGCCGAAGGCATGCCACCAGCCTTGCTGGCGCGACTCCTTCGCCATCTGCATCAGCGAATCGACAATGCGGTGGTCGTCCACTCCGTACACGCTGCACAGGTCGCGGACGTCGCGCTGGCTGATGCTGCGCCGGCCGTTCTCCAGCCGGCTGATCTTCGACTGCGAGACCAGGAGCCGCTCCGCGACCTCCTCGGCCGTCATACCTTTGAGCTCACGGAGCTTGCGCAGCTCCTGCCCCAATCGGCGCCGCCTTACGGTGGGGTTGACACTGGACGCCACGGGACGCACCTCCGGCTCCGTCATGCTGATGTCTCCTGCCCCGCAGCCTGCCACCCCCGGCCTCGGCGGCGCTGGGAAAGTGCCGAACCGAAAGTCCGCTTACGCCCGCCCGCCGCCGCCTGCACGGACGGACGCGTACGCGGGGCGGCGGGCCGTACCGCCGTCCTGAGAGACGGGCCGGCCCGCCGCCCCGCGTCCTGATGCGGCTCCCGAACCGGGCCATGGGGACTGCGATGCGGTCGAGTTGGAGCGGAGGGTGGTGCTGATGGTGCCGTCTGTTGCCGGTTATTGCCGACTACTGCTGCTATCGGTGATCGGAAGAACTGCCGAACCGTTTCACGAGGCGCCCGCACGGGCCATGACGCCTTCGCGGACCGGCTGAGCGGCGGCTTCGGCGGGTGCCGCAGCCCTGGAACGCACTGCTGCCCTGCGGCCCGGGGCGCCGGCTCCGCCTGCCGTGGCGCCTGCCGTGGCGGCCGGCCGGCGGGGCTGGGCGCCGACGCCGTTCTGCACGTCCATCACGGCGTGGGCGACGAGCCCGCCCATCGGGTCGTGCCTGATCAGGTCTCTGAGCCGGGACCGCGAGGAACGGCCCTCGTTGCCCGGGTAGAGATGCTTGCCGAGGCCGACTGCGTGCGCGAGCGCCGCGAGCGCCGCCGTCCGCGGGTCCGGCGGCACGCCGGTGCGGATGGCGCTGTCCAGCCGGTTCCTGATCTCCCGGCTGATGGCCGTGTCCGTCGCCTGGTAGCGAGTGGTCGGCAGTACCCCGCACATCTGGCCCGCCACGGCATGCACCATGCCGCACCGCTCCAGGTGCGTGAGGTACGTCTGGCGCAGCCCCAGCCGGGGCCCGCCGATCCAGTGGACGGCGCGGACCGGACTGCCGCGGCGGCGCAGCAGTTCGAGCGCGGTGTCCAGGGTCGGATCACCTGTCGGCCGTGGGTGCACCACGGCGATACGATCCCCGTCAGGGGCTATCCGTCCGGCCAGAGCCAGCTCCACTAGCTGTGCTCCGGCGAGACCGAGATCGAGCGACTGCGGCTGCGCCGTGGTACCCGTGGCCGGGTCCAGGGCGAGCAGCAGAAGCTCCTCCGGAATTGTTCTGCGGCTCCTGCCCATCCATGCCTCCCCGCGTGGATGAGTGACAGGGTGACCCCTCTCACATTGGTCTGTCGAGAGCGCGTGGTGGCTTCGTGTGGGAACCGGTAGGTATGTCGTCTCGTCTAGCACGTGGGTGAACCCAGGCGGAGCCCTCTGAAGATACGGGTGCGCATGCGCGCGACGATCACAGAGGACACTGGTAGACGATGAGTGAATTCCGGGCCCCGGGGCGCGTTGGCGCCTCCGGTTCCGGATGTACGGCACGGGAATTCTGAGGAGGCATCGGTGGCGGGCGAGTCCCCCGACAAGTCGGAGCAGCGGAAGTCGTCGGGGGATCCGGACGTGGGGAGTCCTGCGGACGTTTCCGCTGCCGGTACGCCTGCCGCTTCGGCTGCCGGTTCCGGCGGGGCGAAGGCCGGGGGATCCGGCCGTCCCGATCCGCGAGTGGCCGTGCGTGACGGCGCGGCCGGTGGCGGCAAGACGGGTCAGGCCGACGAGGTCGACAAGGCCGACAAGGCCGACAAGCCCGCCGAGGCGGCTGCGGCATCCGGAACGGCGAAGTCCGGTTCGGGCGGCGGCGATAAGGCCGGTGCGGCCGGCAACGCCGAGGGCGGCAAGGCGCCTGCGAAGTCCGGTGCTGCGGGCGGCGGCAAGGCCGATCAGGCGACTGCTGTGTTCGGTGCCGTGAAGACGGCCGAGGACGAGGCCGGTGCCAAGGACGGCAAGGCCGGCCAGGATGCCCCCGCCAAGGCCGATCAGGCCACTGCCGTGTTCGGTGCCGTGAAGGTCTCCGAGGGCAAGGCCGACGCCAAGGACGGTCGGGCGCCTGCGAAGGCCGATGCGGCCGAGAAGACGCCCGCCGCGTCCGGAACCGCCAAGGCCGATCAGGCCACCGCCGTGTTCGGCGCCGTCAAGGCCCCCAAGGGGGACGCCGACTCCGACGCCAAGGCCGAGCCCAAGGCCGATGCCAAGGCCGCCTCCTGGGGCGCCGGTGCGTCCGGCAACGGCAAGCCCAAGGAGGACGCCCGGCTGAAGGCCGCCGTCGCGGCCTGGGTTGCCGAGGCCGAGGACAAGGGCGACACCGACGACGCCAAGGCGGCGGCCCCGGCCGACCAGCCCACCGAGCTGATCGAGGCCCCCAAGGCCCCCAAGGCGCCCAAGGACGGCAAGGACGCGAAGGCGAAGGCCTCCGCCGACCAGCCCACCCAGGCCATCAAGGCTCCCGCGAACCCGGACTCCGAGTCCGAGCGCACCAGCCAGTTCGTCCCGCTGAAGAAGGACGACGCCCCGGCGCCGAAGCCGCTCAAGGCCCCCAAGCCGGAGGCCAAGGCCGAGCCGAAGCCGAAGGCCGAGACCAAGCCCAAGGCTGCGCCCCCGGCGCCCCCGGCGCCCCCGGCTCCCCCGGCTCCCCCGAAGGCCGAGGAGCCGGCGGAGCCCAAGGCTCCGCTCGACCTGCTCGCTCAGCTGACCAACACCCCGCCCCCGCCGGAGACCCCGGTGCGCACGGCGGTGCGCCGGGTGAAGATCTGGACGCCCCTCGTGGTGCTCCTCGGGATAATTTTCGTGGTCGTGCAGGCGATGCGCCCGCTGCCCGCCCCGAAACTGGCGATCGCCGCCGACAAGTCGACCTTCGCCTTCGGAGGCGGCACGCCGCCGCTGTCCTGGCCCACTGAGGGCCAGGCGATCGTGGACGTCGACGGACTCGGCCGGGTCGGCTCGTACGGTGAGATGAAGCCGCTGCCCATCGGCAGCGTGGCCAAGGTGATGACGACGTACATCATCCTGCGCGACCACCCGCTCAAGAAGGGTGAGAACGGGCCGCTGATCGACGTCGACCAGAAGGCCGAGGACGACTTCACCAACGGCGTCAAGGAGAAGGAGTCGGTCGTCGAGGTCCACAAGGGCCAGAAGATCTCCGAGAAGGAGGCGCTCGAGGCCGTCATGCTGCCGTCCGCGAACAACGTCGCCCGGCTGCTCGCCCGGTGGGACGCGAACGGTGAGGAGGCGTTCATCAAGAAGATGAACGACACCGCCAAGGAACTCGGCATGACGAACACCACCTACACCGACGCGAGCGGCCTCCTGGAGAGCACCGTCAGCACGGCCGAGGACCAGGTGAAGCTGGGCAAGAAGGCGATGCAGGACCCGACCTTCCGGGAAATCTCCAAGATGACCCAGTACACCTCCACCACCGCCTCCGGGTCGGGCTCCGGCGTCGAGTACCAGAAGACGCAGGCCAACTTCAACAAGCTCGTCCCCGCGTTCGGCGTCGTCGGGATCAAGACCGGTTCCACGACCAAGGCCGGCGGCAACCTGCTCTTCGCCGCGGAGAAGAAGGTCGGCGACTCCACGCAGCTGATCATCGGTGCGGTCTTCGGGCAGCACAAGAGCCCGATCATCGACACCGCCACCGACTACAGCAAGCAGCTCATCCTGGCCGTGGGCAAGGAGCTGACCACCAGCCCCGTTGTGAAGAAGGGTGAGGTCGTCGGCCACGTCGACGACGGCCTGGGCGGTACGACCCCGGTCGTGGCGACCAAGGACCTGACGGCGGTCGGCTGGCCCGGTCTCAAGGTCGACCTGAAGCTCACCGCCGACGCCAAGACGCTCCCGCACACGGCGAAGGCCGGTACGCAGGTCGGCGAGCTGACCGCGGGTGGCGGCATGGGTGAGGTGAAGGTACCCGTGGCGCTGCAGAAGGACCTCGTGGAGCCGTCGTTCGGGTCCAAGGTGACCCGCCTCGGCTGATCCGGTTCCGGGCCGCCGGAGCGGCTCCTGGTCCGTACGAGTGGGTGCGGGCCGGGAGCCGTTCGGCGGTCCGGAACGCCGTGTCGGCGTCGTGCTAGCGTCGCGGGGGTTTGCGTCCGGGACAGCCGTGGCGGGCGAGCATGCATGAAGATGGGGGAGAAGACCTCAGGGGGAAGACGGGGAGAGCCGCAGTGACCACCGTGGGACCGGCGCGGGCCGGTACGCCGGGAGAGCCCGGACGTGACGTCAGGGACGAGGACCGAGTCCGGGACAGGCCGGCCCGGCGCCTGCCCTCCTGGGCGTTGCGGCCCGACCCGCAGCGCACGGGCTGGCGTGCGGCGCTGACGCGGACCGTGCCGGTCACCCTGATCACGGCGGCCGTGCTGCACGTGCTGTGGTTCTGGATCTTCGCCAACAGCGGCGGCGACCTGGCCGCCCAGGACGCCTGGGCGGAGTTCGCGCTCCAGCACCCCTCCTCGGCGTACAACCTCGCCTGGTACGGCGGCATGCACCCCGTCTCGTACAGCGTCATCTCGCCGTATCTGATGGCCGTGCTGGGTGTGCGCTCCACGATGATGGTCGCGGGCACGCTCTCCGCCGGGCTGATCGCGCTGATCCTGGTGCGAAGCCGTGCGGTGCGCCGGCCGCTGTGGCCCGCGCTCTACGGGGCGCTCGCGCTGACGTGCAACGCGATCTCGGGGCGGGTGACGTTCGGGCTCGGCATGATGTTCGGCCTGGCGGCCGTGGCCGTGATCTTCGCGTGGCCGGTGCGCTGGCGCTCGGACGGTTCGTACCGCTGGCCGCGGGCCGCGCTCGCGGGCGTGCTGGCGGGGCTGGCGACGGCGTCGAGCCCGGTCGCGGGCCTGTTCGTGGGCATCGTGGCGGCCGCGCTCTGGCTGGGCCGGCGCCGGCCCGCGGCGTACGCGCTGGGCGTCACCCCGGTGATCGTGGTGGCGCTGTCGTCCTGGCTCTTCCCGTTCTCCGGGCAGCAGCCGATGGCCTTCGCATCGGCGGTCCTGCCGCTGCTGGCCGGTCTGTTCGGGGTGTTCCTGGTGCCCGCGGAGTGGCGCACCGTGCGGATGGTGTCGGGGCTCTACGTCCTCGGCGTGCTGCTGGTCTGGCTGATCCCCTCGCAGATCGGCACGAACATCTCCCGGCTCGGCATGGTCTTCGGCGGTGTGGTGCTCGTCGCCGTGCTGACGGGGATGAAGATGCCGCCGCGGTCCGCGCTGCTGAAGCAGGGCCGTAAGTGGACGGTGATGGTGCTCGCCCTGCTGACCTGCACGGTCTGGCAGGCGGTCAACTCCATCAGCGACATCATCCACACCACCCCCGCCGCCTCGTGGGCGCGTGAGCTGGCCCCTCTGGTGGACCGGCTGCAGAAGGTGGACGCCGCGCGCGGCCGCGTCGAGGTCGTCCCCGCCCGCAGCCACCGCGAGGCCTCGGCCCTGACCCCGTACGTGAACCTGGCCCGCGGCTGGAACCGGCAGGCCGACCTCAAGCGGAACCCGCTCTTCTACGAGGAGGGCATGCTCACCCCCGCCAGCTACCAGGCCTGGCTCAGCCGCTGGGCGGTGGCGTACGTGGTGCTGCCGACCGGCGAGCCGGACAACGCGGCCGTGGAGGAGGCCAAGCTGGTCGCGCAGGGGCAGTCGTACCTGCGCGAGGTGTGGTCGGACGACAACTGGCGGCTGTACGAGGTGAAGAACCCGACCCCGCTGGCCGAGCCGCCCGCGGTCGTGGACCGCACGGACCCCGACGGGCTGACGATCTCGGTGAAGAAGCCGGGACCGGTGCTGATCCGGGTGCCGTACTCGCCGTGGCTGGGCCTGGTGGACGCGCAGGGCAAGGACGTCCGGCCGCCGAGGCCGGGGCCCGGGGGCGAGCCCCCGGTCAACGTCGAGGGCTGTCTGACGAAGCAGGTGACCCCGCCGAGGTCCGGCGAGCCGGAGGACGACTGGACCGTGTTGCGCGCTCCGCACGCGGGGACGTACCGCATTGCGGCGCGGTACAAGCTGCCGCGGGGTACGGGGTGCCCGGACGACATGGCGCGGTGAGTTCTCGGAGCTCCGCCCCGAACCCCGGACCGCGCTGCGCGCGGTGTCCTCAAACGCCGGACGGGCTGAAAAACAGCCCGTTGGGGGCACCCCCAGCGTTAGCTGGGGGAGTTTGAGGACGAGCGGCGGAGCCGCGATCTGCGGTCACCCCGGGTAACGGTCCCCTCACCCGTTCGGCCCGCGGCGGCCCCGCGCCGGAGTGCGGCCCCCGCGGATCCCCGGTTCGCTCGACCTTGGAGGGGCGCGGAACCCCCACCCCCGCGCGGCACATCCGCGTGCCGCATCCGCGCTCACGGAGGAAGAAGCATGCGTACTGCACGAGTGCTCGCCGGGACCGCAGGGACCGCCCTGGCCATAACCGCCCTTCCCGCCTTCGCGGGCGACTTCGGGAAGCTCGAGGTCACCCCGGGCACCGTCCAGCCCGGTGCCGAGGTCACCGTGAACACCACGGTCTGCGGTCCGAAGGGGCACGGTGCGGGCGACGCCAGCGCCGTCGGCGGCCCGGCGTCGTTCGACCTCAAGCCGGGCACCCACAAGGAGGTCGTGGTCGGGCAGTTCATGGTGCCGAAGAACGCCAAGCCCGGTACGTACGGCATCGGTGCCAAGTGCGCCAACGGCAAGGAGGCCACGGGCGACCTGGTCGTCAGCGCGGGCAGCGCCTCCGGCTCGCCCTCGGCCGCGGCCTCGCCCATGCCGAGCATGTCCGCGGCCAAGCCTCCGCAGGGCGGCATGAAGACCGGCGTCGGCGGTACGAGCGAGGAGTCGGGCACGGCCGACATCGTGGCCGGTGCGGCCCTGATGGCGATGGCGGCGGCGGGCGGCGTCTGGTTCCTGCGCCGCCGCGGCACCGGCAGCCGGTACTGAGCCGGCCGCGCGAAGCCGGCGCCCCGGCCGGCCCGGACCGCTCCGGTCCCCCGGACCCCGTACGCGTCCGGGGGCCGGAGCCACGGTCCCCGGACCGTGGTGGAGGACTCCGATGCGCAAGAACCGCCCCCGACGGCGCCCCCGTCGGCACGCCCGGCCGGCCGCCTGGTGCGCCGGTCCGCCCGGAATCCCGTACCGGGCCCTCCGTGACGCCCTGCGAGACCTGCGCGCCACGGCGACGGCCGCCGTGGTCCTCGGGGCCGCGCTCTGCACGGGCGGCGCGCTGATCGGCGAGGGCACCCGGGAGCACATACCGCCCCCGCAGCCCTCGGCCGCCGAGGCGTTCGCCGCGGGGGCCGCCCGGGTGATCCGCCCGGACCAGCTGATCCCGCCGCTGCCGCCCGCCCCGCCCACCCGGATCAGGATCCCCGACATCCGGGTCGACGCCCCCCTGACCACCCTCGGCCTGCTGCCGGACGAGACCCTCGCCAGCCCGCCGGAGGACGACAAGAACCTCGCCGGCTGGTACGCGGCCGGCACCGCCCCCGGCGCCACCGGAACCGCCGTCATCGGCGGCCACGTCGACACCGAGTCCGGCCCCGCCGTCTTCTACTCCCTCGGTGCCCTGAAGAAGGGGCAGACCGTCGAAGTCGCGCGCGCCGACGGCCGGACCGCCGTGTTCACGACGGATGCCATCGAGGTGTACGGGCGGACGGACTTCCCGTCCCGGAAGGTCTACGGGGCCACGGGCCGGGCCGAGTTGCGGCTGATCACGTGCGGCGGCGGCTTCTCGCAGGAGACGGAGGAGTACCTGGGCAACGTGGTGGTGTACGCCCATCTGACGGCGGTGCTCCAGCCGTTGCAGGGGCCGCAGGCGGCGTCAGCACCCTGACGCCGGCGGCCTGGCCTCGCGCGCCCACGCCGCCAGCCCGGCGATGAAGCCCGCCCGTTCGTCCGGCGTGAGGCTGTCGAGCGCCCGCAGCAGCGGGGCGGAGCGCCGGGCGATGAACGACTCGACGAGCGCCTGGTAGCGGCCGTCGATCCGCACCAGCATCCGCCGCCGGTTCCCCGGGTCCTCGCGCCGCTCCACCAGGCCCGCCTTGTTGAGCGCGCTCACCAGCTCGCTGACGGTCGACAGCGACAGCCCCATCCGGCGGGCGAGTTCGCCCACGGCGAGCGGCTGTTCCGCGATCAGCTGCGGCAGCACCGCGCCGTGCCGGGGCGTGAGGCCGTGCACGTCGAAGACCGAGCGCAGGCGGTCGGGCATCTCGGTGAGCGCGTTGCGCATGTAGGGGGAGATGAGCGGGACGAGGCCGATGGCCTCCATCTCCTCGGCGGTCGGGAGGCGGCGCTTTCCGGCGGCGGGGACGTGCGGCATACTGCGAGTCTAGATGCTTCGGATATCCAAACTGTTCGGAAAGTCAAACCGTCTGGACGAGGGGGACACCCATGCCTGCCGTCACTTATCGCGATGCACTCGGAGAGGCGCTGGAGCGCCTGGACGACCTCGGTTACGAGCGCGGAGCCGGCGCCGATCTCGCCAATCACGGGCCCATGGGGGCCGAGGCCCTCGCCGCCCTCGGGCACGGCGCCGAGGTCGCCGCGTGGGTCGAGGGCTACCGCACCGCCATGCCCCACCACGAGGTCCCCGGGGCGCGCTTCGCCCTCGACCCCGCCGACGAGTCGTCCTGGCGCCCCGCGCTCGGCGACTTCTCCCGCGCGGGCGACTGGGAGCGGCTCTTCGCCCGCGAACTCGCCGGGGCGCCCTGGCGCGAGGTGCTCGTCCGCTGGTGGCCCCGGCTGCTGCCGGGCATGCTCGCGGGCCTCACGCACGGGCTGATCCGCACGGCCCACGCGGTCCGCTCCCTGGCGGCGGCCGAGCAGCCGGCGCAGCGCCAACTCACCGAGCTGGCCCGGGGGATGGCCTACTGGGCCGCCCGCTTCGCCCACCTCCCCGGCGAGGTGCGGCTGTCCGGCACGTACGATCTCGCCGCCGCCGTCGCCTCCGTGCCCCGGACGCCCTACGAGGGCAAGCACGGCCGCGCCGCCGCGGGGGCGCGGCTGTCCGACCCCGCCCGGCTCTCCGGATACGCCGAGGCGCTCGACGCCCTGGGCCCCGCCGCCGCGGAACGCCCGGACTGGCTGCTGGCCGAGATGACCACCGAGTTCGCGGGCGTCTACCTGGGCCACCCCGAGGTCTTCCCCGTCCCGCTGATCCACGGCGTCACCGCTCCGGCCGCCGTGCGCCTCGTCCTGCCGCACCTGCCGGGGGGCCTGCACCGGCCGACGGTGGCCGCGCTCTGGCACGTGCACGCGACGCTGCTGCTGACCTTCACCGAGCACCGCGGCGGCGAGGCGGAGGCGGCGCGGGTGGCGGCGGAGACGGACGTGCCGCCGTTCGACGAGCTCGTCGCGCGGGCGGTGGAGCACGGCGACGAGCACGTCATCAAGTTCACCGAGGCGGCCCGGCGCGAGCACGCGCTGCGCCCGGACCCCCGCTATGCGGCGGCGGTCCTGGCGGCGCAGCAGCGCATCAAGCCGAGGCGGCGGCGCGGCGCCGCCTGAGGGCTCCGCTGGGAGTCCGGTACATCACCTGCGGGTGCGTCGTGGCTGGTCGCGCAGTTCCCCGCGCCCCTTCGGGGCGCGATCAGGACGGTGAGGCCGCCGCCCGCAGCTCGGCGAGCGCATCGAGAATCGGCTGGCCGTACTTCGCCAGCTTGCTCTCGCCGACGCCGCTCATGCCCGACAGCTCGTCGAGGCTTGTGGGCATGAGCGTCGCAATCTCGCGCAGCGTCGCGTCGTGGAAGACGACATAGGCGGGCACGCCTTGCTCCTTGGCCGTGGCCGCGCGCCAGGCGCGCAGCGCCTCGAAGACCGGTGCCGCCTCCGTGGGCAGATCGACCGGGGCGCGCTTCCCGGAGCCCGAACCGGAGCCGGACTTCGCGGACTTGGCGGCCCGCGCCGGCTTCTCCGGCTCGCGGCGCAGCAGCACCTGGCGCCGCGAGCCGAGCACGTCGCCGCTGTCCTCGGTGAGTACCAGCGTCCCGTACTCGCCCTCCACCGCGAGCAGCCGCTGGGCGAGCAACTGCCGTACCACGCCCCGCCATTCGGCCATGCTCAGCTCCGTGCCGATGCCGAAGACGGTGAGGGCGTCGTGGTCGTGCTGGATGACCTTGGCGGTCTTCTTGCCCAGCAGGATGTCGATGATCTGCCCCGCCCCGAACTTCTGCCGCCGCTCCCGGGCCAGCCGCAGGATCGTCGACAGGAACTTCTGCGCGGCGATCGTCCCGTCCCAGGTGACCGGCGGGGCGATGCAGGTGTCGCAGTTGCCGCAGGGGCCGCTCTGCTGCCCGAAGTAGGCCAGCAGCTGCACCCGGCGGCACTCGACCGTCTCGCACAGCGCCAGCATCGCCTCCAGGTGCGCGGCGAGCCGACGGCGGTGGGCTTCGTCGCCCTCCGACCCGTCGATCAGCTTGCGCTGCTGGACCACGTCCTGCAGGCCGTAGGCGAGCCAGGCGGTGGACGGCTGGCCGTCGCGCCCGGCGCGGCCCGTCTCCTGGTAGTAGCCCTCGACGGACTTCGGCAGGTCGAGGTGGGCGACGAAGCGCACGTCGGGCTTGTCGATGCCCATGCCGAAGGCGATGGTGGCGACCATGACGACGCCGTCCTCGCGCAGGAAGCGCGACTGGTGGGTGGCGCGCGTCGCCGCGTCGAGCCCCGCGTGGTACGGGAGGGCGTCGATGCCGCTCTGCACGAGGAACGCGGCGGTGTCCTCGACTCCCTTGCGGGACAGGCAGTAGACGACGCCCGCGTCCCCCGCGTGCTCGGTGCGCAGCAGCTCCAGGAGCTGACGCTTCGGCTCGTTCTTCGGGACGATGCGGTACTGGATGTTCGGCCGGTCGAAGCTGGCGACGAAGTGCCGGGCGTCGTCGAGCTTCAGGCGCGCCGCGATCTCCCGGCGCGTGGCCTCCGTGGCCGTCGCGGTGAGGGCGATGCGGGGCACGTCGGGCCAGCGCTCGTGGAGCGCGGAGAGCGCGAGGTAGTCGGGCCGGAAGTCGTGGCCCCACTGGGCCACGCAGTGCGCCTCGTCGATGGCGAAGAGGGAGATCTTGCCGCGGTCGAGCAGCCGCAGCGTGGCCTCGACGCGCAGCCGCTCCGGGGCGAGGTAGAGCAGATCCAGCTCGCCGGCGAGGAACTCGGCCTCGACCATGCGCCGTTCGTCCGGATCCTGCGTGGAGTTCAGGAAGCCGGCCCGCACGCCGAGTGCGCGGAGCGCGTCGACCTGGTCCTGCATGAGGGCGATCAGCGGGGAGACGACGATGCCGACGCCGGGGCGCACGAGGGCCGGGATCTGGTAGCACAGCGACTTGCCGCCGCCGGTGGGCATCAGGACGAGCGCATCCCCGCCGTCGACGACGTGCTCGATGATCTCCCGCTGCTCGCCGCGGAACGCGTCGTAGCCGAAGACGCGCCGGAGGCAGCGCAGGGCGTCGGTGGTCTCGGTGAGCTCGTCCATTCCGGAAGTGTATGGGGGAAGGGCTGACACGAATGGGGGATGTGGATAACCCTGGGGGCGCTTGCGCCCCGCAAGGGACGCGGGGAACTGCGCGACCAGCCACGATGCGCCCGCAGGCGACGCACCACCCGGGTCCGGGCGAAGCCCCGGAAAACAGCGTTGCACGTCGGCTGCGGGCCGTCAGTGGCTGGTCGCGCAGGACCACGGCGTCGACCTGCTTGAGGTCCTTGTCGCGGTGCCACAGCGGCACGGGCTCAAGGCCGGCGATCCGGACGGCGCGCTG
>NZ_JBSFWU010000144.1:0-14097 GCF_053594995.1 Streptomyces sp. NPDC002536 | reverse complement strand
CCAACAACCGTGGTCCGGCACCTACTTCGCCGGCACCGTCGCCGGCGCACCGCTCTCGATCGTCAGGCAGTACATCGAGCAGCAGAACCGGCCCGCGTGAAGTCTTGTCCGGCTCCGCCGGAACGCCACCGCGACGCTCCACGCCGCCACAGCAAGATCCGCCTCGCCACCGGTCTGAAGGCCGGTGCGCTGCGGACGAATCGCGGTAGCGGTAGCCATCGGGGTCGGCGCAGTGCGTGGTCGCCTTCGGGCGTATTTGAGGCTTGTCCCTCACGGCACCCTCCTTGATCGTCTGTGGACGGACGGGCCGACTGCGGCAGAGCCGTGTGGTCGGTTTCGACCAGTGGTGTCCGTTTTTGGTCAGCCCGGGAGGCGGGGGACGGGGAGGCCGGTGGGGTCGGCTCAAAAGGGCCGCAGGCGTGCCGAGTAGGGTCCGTGGCGACATGATGTTGCTTGTGTGAAGGGGGAGATGAGATGCGCTATTCCGACGGCCCGGGCCTCGAGTGCGAGGTCTTCGTGGCGGCGGCCCCGCACGTGGTGTGGGAGTTGGTGACCGACATCGGCCTGCCGGCCCGGCTGAGCCCCGAGCTGCAGCGGGTCGAATGGCTCGACGGGGCCGCAGGGCCCGCCGTGGGGGCGCGGTTCGCGGGGCACAACAGCCATCCCAAGGGCGGCGACTGGCGTACCGTCTCGCAGGTCGCGGAGCTCGACGAGGAGCGTTCCTTCGTCTGGGCGGTGATCGACGCGGAGGGCCGGTTCGGTGACGCCGCCGCCGGTCCCGAGCAGGCACTGGCCACGTGGCGGTTCACGCTGGAGCCGGAGGGGAGCGGGACGCGGCTGCGGCACTCCGTGCGCATCGGGCCGGGGCCGTCCGGGCTCAGCGTGATCATTGCGCAGATGCCGGAGAAGGAGGAGCAGGTGATCGCCGCCCGGTTGGCCGAGCTGCGGACGGGGATCGAGGCCACGTTGAACGGTATCAAGTCCTCGGCAGAGACGGGTCGTTGACCCGGCCCTTCCGCGCCCGTGGCCGGAAGTGGCAGCGCGCGGGGTGTGGGCGGGCGCCGGTCGCCCGCACCCCGCGCCGGTGAATTACCCGCGTACGTGATTCCGGCGCATTGACAATTCCCGCATTTTGGCCGCGGATTGCCGCCGGGGCCGCCGCAGGGGAATGTCTATTCGATAAATCCCGTGCCGCGCCGGTGAATTCAGATTCCCGTGTAAGCGGCGCCTTGCATGCGCTGCTGCGTATTCTTATACTCTCAGCTGTTCGCATGGTGGCCCCCTGTCACCGGGCGGTAATCAGCCGTTTTCGCCCCGGCCGGTTCTCCGGCGATTCCCCCTGCCGGCCCCGCCCTCCCTTTCCCGTCATGGACCGTCCCGCTCACCGTGTCCGTCCCCGATCTGCCGTCCGGAGGCCATTGCCGCACGGGCGGAAAGGACAGTGGAAGATGACCTGGGAATACTGGCGCAGGAACAGGCCGGAACATTCCGGCACGCCCCTGCCCGCGCCGTCGCCCGAGGCGGGCGGCGGAAGTCTGTGGAGCTATCTCGTCCGCAGCCACGGAAGCCCCCGCGCAGGCATGTTCGGGGACCCGATGCACAACCGGCTGACCAAGGGACACCCGGTCGTCTCCCTCGCCGACCACGGGGCGACCGCCGGCACCCTGCGCGTGAACCTCACCTGGCAGACGCCGGCCGCCGACTTCCGCCCGGGGCGGGACCGCATGCTGCCGCGCTGGTCCAAGCGCACCGGCCGGTGGGAGCAGCGGCAGGGCCCCGCCATGGTGACCGTCGACCTGGACCTGGCCTGTATGTACGAACTGGCCGACGGACAGCGGGGCGTGGTGCAGCCGCTCGGCGACTTGTCCGGCGACCTGTACCACCCCCCGTACATCACGCTCGGCGACGACAACCGCTTCGGCGCCGCATCGGGCGAGACCCTTTACATCAACCTGGACAAGGCCGCTCATTTCCGCCGCCTGCTGATCTTCGCTTACATCTACAGCGGCGCCCCCGCGTTCAGCCGCGTGCACGCCGCCGTCAGCTTCCATCCGCCCACCGGGCAGCGCCTCGTCGTCGAGCTCCGCGAACAGGCGCAGCACGCCCGCTCCTGCGCCGTGGCGCTGATCGAGAACCGCAACGGGCAGCTCACCATGCGCCGCGAGGCCCGGTACGTCTACGGGTACCAGGCCGACCTCGACCGGCTCTACGGATGGGGGCTGCAGTGGGCCCGCGGGCGTAAGGCCGCGCAGTAGCCGACGCACCACGCGCAACAGGTCCTCGTTCCCCAGCGGTTGGGAGAGAGCAGCCGATGTCGACCACACCCGGATCGAGGACCAAGGCATCCTCCATCCTGTCCGGCATACAGAACCGGAGCCCGCGCGCCCAGAAACGGCGGGCCTGGCCCGTCACCTGGCGCACCTATCTGCGCGCCGTCGGGCCCGGCCTGATAGCCGGCGCCTCCGACACCGACCCCACCACCGTCGCCACCCTCGCCGTCATCGGCGCCGGCACCGTCTACGACATGGGCTGGTGCGTCCTGCTGCTCTTCCCACTCATCGGCGTCATCCAGTCGATCGCCACCCGCGTCGGCGTGGCCGGACGGCTCGACCTCCAGGAGGCCGTGTCGATGATGTACCGGCCGGCCTTCGGGCGGCTGCTGCTGGGATCGATCCTGGCGGTCAACATCGTCACCATCGCCGCCGACCTGGAGGCCGGCTCCACCGCCCTGGGCCTGCTCACCGGACAGGACTGGCGCTGGTTCGCCGCCCCGCTGTCCCTCGTGCTGCTCGCCGCGGTGATGCTGCTCGGGTACCACGTCCTCCAACGCGCCCTGAAATACCTGCTGCTCGTCCTCCTCGCCTACGCCGCCGCCGCGGTGCTGGCGCACCCCGACTGGGCCGCGGTGGCCCGCGGCACCCTGCTGCCGCACGTGCACTGGGACAAGACCTTCCTCTTCGACCTGCTGTCCCTGATCGGCACCACCGCCACCAGCTACGTCTACGTGTGGCAGACCATCTCCCAGTCCGAGGAGAAGGTCCCCTGGCACTGGCACCGCGTGCGGCAGTTCGACGCCCTGGCGGGAAGCCTCTTCGCCACCGTGGTCTTCTGGTTCATCCTCATCGCCACCGGGGCCACCCTGGGCGTCCACGGCCTGAACGTCGACACCGCCCAGGACGCGGCCCAGTCCCTGCGGCCCGTGGCCGGGGCCTGGGCCGGCGAACTCTTCGGCCTCGGGCTGCTGGCCTCGGCCCTGGTCGCCCTCCCCGTCATCACGGCCACCACCGCCTACGTGACCGGCGCGCACCTGAACTGGCGGCGCGGGCTGTCCCTGCGCCCGCGCGAGGCCCCCAAGTTCTTCGCCGCGATGGCGGCGTCCGTCCTGGTCGGCCTCGCGGCCACCTACGCGGAGGTCCCGCCCATCCAGCTCCTGTACTGGGCCGGCGTCGTCGGCGCCATCGGCACCCCCATCGGCCTGGTCTTCCTCCTGCGGACCGCCTCGCACCGCGAGCTGATGGACGGACACGCCATCGGCCCCTGGACGAGGGCCGCAGGCTGGACGATCACCGTGCTGATCACCGTCGTCAGCGCGCTGGGCCTGTACCAGCTCGTCCTCACCGGCCCCTGACCAACCGGCCGGCACCGTCAACAGGCCGCTCCGGCAGCCCGGATGCGAAAGGGGCATCACCAGTGCCACAGGGTGAGACACCGGAGGCGGACGCCCCGGTCACGGGCATCGGCGCTGCCGTGTCCGAGATCGTGGGCCTGTACGCCGCCCTGAGTGTGAGCAGGCACGGAGCCGGCAGGACGCGCCTCCTCGCCGAACTCGCCCGCGCCGGACGGCGCCTGGCGGGCCTGGCGCTCGTCTGCTCGGACGGGGAGAAGACCGTCCGGCGCAGCTCGCGCTGGCAGCGCAGGCGCATCCTGGCGGCGCGCGGAGCCGCCTGGATCATCTCCTCCACCAACCGTGCGCGCCCCCGCGGAGAGGAGGAATCCGCAGGTGAATGAGACGGGCCCGGTGCACACCGGGCCCGCCCTGCCGACGAGTTGCCCGTAGCCCCGCCGTAGAGTCCTCCGACACGGAACACTTGGCAGTGGGAACAGCAGCGGGAAGAACACGCCGTCGGAGGGGGACCACATGCAGGGCTCGTTGACCGCGGTGCGAGCGGACCACCGCAGGGACGTCGAGGAGCTGTTGGAGCGCGCTGTCGAGGAGGAGGCGCGTCGCTCGGGCGGGCGCACGGACGGCGAGGCACTGCTGCGCCGGGGGCGCGCCGAACTGGACTCCCTGGCCGCCGCGGCCGCGGAGGAGTACACCGCCTACACCCGCGCCCTGGACGAGGAGGCCGCCTCCGTAAGGCCGTTGGGCTCCCGCCTCTCGCGGGCCTCGCTCGGCACCCCGGCCCTGGTCACCGCCGTGGCGGCGCTCGCCGCGGCCGCAGCCGACCTCGGCCTCGGGACCTCCGGCGGCACCGCGGCGGGCGCGGGGGCGGCCGCCGCCGTCGCGGGCGCCGCGGCCACCGTCCTCCGGCTCACCTCCGGGCACTGGTCGGCCGCGCACGGGCGTGCCGCACGGCGCGGACAGCCCGGCGGCGCCGAGCAGTTGCGGCTGCAGTGGCTGACGGCCGTAGAGGTCCGCGGCATCCGCCCCTTCCTGGACCACCAGCGCATGGTGACCGGCTCCACCCGTGGCCGCACCGCGCGACCCGACCGGGCGGCGAGCACCACCGGCCGGGGGCCGGCGCTGCGCGGCGTGGACCGCAGCGCGGCGGCCCAGCGGCGCAACGTCCTGGGCCGGTCGTTCGACCATCTGCCCGAGGCCGTCGGCCCGTTCGCGGGACGGCTCAAGGAGCTCAACAGCATCGGCCAGTGGGTGCAGCAGGCCCGGGCGAACACCGAGACCAAACCGACGGTCGTGGTGCTGTACGGCCTGCCGGGCTCCGGCCGCTCCACGCTCGCCCTGCGGGCCGCCCACCACCTGCGCGACCAGTTCCGCGGCGTCGGCGTGGCCGATCTGCGCGGCGAGAGCCCCGACGAGCAGCCGCTGCCCGCCCGCGACGCGCTGATGCACCTGCTGAACCAGCTCGGCGCCCCCCGCGAGCAACTCCTGTTCCGGGAGCGCTCCTCGCAGGAGCAGCACCTGCAGCGCCTGACCGAGCTGTACGACCAGCACCTCGCCGGCCTGCCCGCCGTGATCGTGCTGGACGACGCCTCCGACGCCGAGCAGGTGCGCCGGCTGATCCCGCAGCGCTCCGAGAGTCTGGTCCTGGTCACCGCCCGCACCCCGCTGTCCCTGCCGGAGGGCACGGCCGCCTGGACGTACGAACTGCCGCTCGGCCCGCTGGACACGGCCGGCACCGAGGAACTGCTGCGCGCCGTCGCCGAGGAGAGCCCGCAGGCCCCGTTCGAGGCGGACGCGCTGGCCCGGGTGCGGGAGCTGTGCGGCGGCCTGCCGCTGGCACTGCGGGTGGCGGGCTCCGCCCTCGGCCCGCGCACCCTGCACGTCCTCGGCGCCGAACTGGCCGCCTCCGGACAGCAGGACCCGGTGGAGCGGGCCCTGTGGCTGCGCTACCTCGACCAGAGCGACGGATCCCGCAGGCTGCTGCGCCGGCTGGCGCTGGCGGGACGGGCCTCGCTGGGCCCGGCGGCCGCGGCGGCCCTGCTCGGCGAGGACGAGCAGGAGGCCGCGCACGGGCTGGCCGCCCTGGCCCGCACCGGACTGATCGAGCCCGTCCGCGCCAACCGCTACCGGATGCACGACCTGGTGCGCACCTTCGCCCAGGCACGGCTGGACGAGGAGGACGGGCCCGCCGAGCGAGCCGCCTCCCAGGAGCGGCTGTTCCGCAGCTACGCGGAACTGGCCGACTCGGTCATCCGCATGGTCGACGGCAAGACCTCCACCCGGGCCGACATGTTCGCCCGCGGCCCCGGCGGCGTCCACGGCTTCACCTCGCTGGACGCGGCGCTGCGCTGGCTGGACGAGGAGTCCGGCTTCATCACGGCGGCCCTGCGGCACGCGGAGGGCGTGGAGCAGTCCGTGGTGCTGCACCTGCTGGGCGCGCTGTGCGACTACTGCCTGCTCCGCGGCGACCTCCACCGCCTCGGCGAACTGAGCGAGCTGACCCAGGCCATGGACCGGGGCCTGCTGATGCGCTCGGTGCAGTGGCGCACCGGTGTCGCGGCCCGTCAGCTCGGCGAGCTGGACAAGTCGCGCGCGACCCTGTCCTCGGTGGTCGACCTGTACTTCGACGCCCAGAACCAGGCCGGGGCCGCCCGGGCCCTGCGCGACCTGGGCGTCACCCTGCACCACCAGGGCCAGCTGCGCGAGGCGGGCGAGAAGCTGTGCGAGGCGCTGGAGCTGCAGGCGTCCCCCGAGCTGAGCGGCGACCGGGCCTGGACGCTGCACGCGCTGGCGGCCGTCGAGCGGGACCGCGGACGGCTCGCCGAGGCGGCGAAGATGCTGACCGACTCCCTGGAGCTGCACCGCGAGAGCGAGAGCCTGCACGGCCAGGCGTGGGCGCACTTCCAGCTCGGCCAGGTGCAGTTGTGCCGCGGCCGCACCGAGCAGGGACGGGAGGAGCTGGGCCGTGCGCTGGAGCTCTACCGGCGCACCCAGGACGCCCGCGGCGAGGCCTGGGCCCTGACCCAGCTTGCCCGCACCGCCCTGCTCGAAGGGGACGCCTCCTCCGCCGCGGAGCAGTTCCGCCAGGCGGCCGCCCGGCACCGGCGGAACGAGGACGCCCGCGGCGAGGCCTGGACGCTGTACTACCTGGGCCAGGCGCTGGAGGAGCTCGGCGACCTGGCGTCCGCGGTGCGCGAACTGGAGCGGGCCCGCGTGATGTTCAACCGGATGCGGGACCAGTACGGGCTGGCCTGCACCCGGCACCACTCCGGCCGCGTCACCCGCGACCAGCGGGCGGCGCAGACGGGCTCGCTGCGCAACAGCGGCTTCGCGCGGCAGCTGCTGCAGGAGGCCCGGACGGACTTCCAGCGCGTGGGCGTTCCGCACGGCGAGGCCTGGTCCTGCGTGGAACTCGCCGTCGTCGACGCGGGCAACGACCGCACCGGCCCGGCGCTCGAACTGGCCGACGAGGCCGCCCGGTTGTTCGCCGGCTACGGCGACCGCCGGGGAGCGGGCTGGGCCCGCTTCCTGCGCTGCACGCTCCTGCCGTACTCCTCGCCGGGCGGCACGGTGGTCGGGGCGGCGGTGGCCGAGGAGGAGCTGACCGGGCTGCGCCGGGAGCTGGACGGGGCGGACTGGCCGGTCGACCCGGCACTGAGCGAGGCGGCGGGGGCGTACGCCCTGGTGCTGCAGCAGGGCGTCGAGCCCGAACGGGGCTGGCAGGCCTGGCAGCTGGGCATGGTGCCGGGGCGCCGGGCGCGGGAGGTCATGGGGGTGTAGGCATCGCGCGGCCCGGCAGGGAGGTCGTGCGCCGCAGAGCGGCTGTTCGGGGAGAGGAGATGCTCACCTACCGGGGGTTGCGCCGAGGGGTCGGTATCGTCCGCCGCACAGCAGCTTGCGCGGAGGAGGAGCGCCATGGCCGATCGGCAGCACGGGAATCCGTCGGACGACGGCTCCGCGTCGCTGCCCTCCGGGGCTCCTCGCCCGGGCGAGCACGACACGGTGCGTTCCGCGCTGGTGATCGGTGCGCTCGGGGTGGTCTTCGGTGACATCGGGACCAGCCCGATCTACACCATCCAGACGGTGTTCAACCCGGGCGACCCGCACCCCGTCGCGGTCACCGCGCAGAACGTGTACGGGGTGGTGTCGCTCGTCTTCTGGTCGGTGGTGATCATCGTCCTGGTCACCTATGTGCTGCTGGCGATGCGCGCCGACAACGACGGCGAGGGCGGCATCATGGCGCTGATCACCCTGCTGCACCGGGGGAACGCGCAGCGGGGCCGGCGGGCCGCCGTCGCACTGGCCGCGCTGGGCATCTTCGGCGCCTCGCTGTTCCTCGGCGACAGCATGATCACCCCGGCGATCTCGGTACTGTCCGCGGTGGAGGGGCTCAAGGTCGTCGAGCCGTCGCTGGACAGCGCGGTCGTGCCGGGCACGGCGGTGATCATCGTGGTCCTGTTCCTGATGCAGCGCAGGGGAACGGCAGCAGTGGGCCGGGTGTTCGGGCCCGTGATGATCGCCTGGTTCGTGGCCATCGGCGCGTGCGGCGTCGCCGGCATCGCCGACCATCCGCAGATCCTCGGGGCACTGTCACCGGCCTACGCCCTGGGCTTTCTGTCCGGGCACTTCGACACCGCCTTCTTCGCCCTGGCCGCGGTCGTGCTCGCGGTCACCGGCGCCGAGGCACTCTACGCCGACATGGGCCACTTCGGCCGCCGGTCGATCACCCGTGCCTGGCTGATCCTCGTCTTCCCCGCGTGCGTGCTGAGCTACCTCGGCCAGGGCGCGCTGGTCCTCGCCGGTCCGGCGAACGTCAGCAGCCCGTTCTTCCTGCTCGTGCCGCACTGGGGGCGGTTGCCGATGGTCCTGCTGGCCACGGCGGCGACGGTGATCGCCTCCCAGGCGGTCATCACCGGCGCCTACTCGCTCACCTCCCAGGCCGCCCAGCTCGGCTATCTGCCGAGGCTGCGGATCGCCTACACCTCCGAGTCCACCATGGGCCAGATCTACGTGCCCTGGATCAACTGGCTGCTGCTGGTCTCCGTCCTCACCCTGGTCTTCGCCTTCCGCAGTTCCGCGGCGCTGGCGTTCGCGTTCGGCATGGCGGTCACCGGCACCATCACCATCACCACCCTGCTGTTCTTCTACGTCGCCCGTGCGAAGTGGGGCATCCCCGTGTGGCTGATCGCCGTCGGTGCGACCGTGCTGCTCTTCGTGGACCTGCTGTTCGTGGCCGCCAACCTGACCAAACTCGTCCACGGCGCGTGGCTGCCGCTGCTGATCGGGCTCACCGCGTTCACCATCATGACGACCTGGCAGCGCGGCCGCGAACTCGTCACCGCGGAACGAGCACGGCACGAAGGCTCGCTGAGCGAGTTCATCGACCACCTGCGCAGCGGAAAGGCGCCGACACTCCGGGTCCCGGGCACAGCCGTCTTCCTCAACCGGGGCAAGCAGACCGCGCCGTTGGCGATGCGGGCCAATGTCGAGCACAACCACGTACGGCACGACCGGGTCGTGATCCTCTCCATCGAGACCGAGCCCGTGCCCCGCGTCCCGGACCACTCGCGGATCGCCGTCGACGGACTCGGCTACGCCGACGACGGGATCATCCATGTCACCGCCCGGTTCGGCTACATGGAGACACCGGACGTGCCCGGCGCGCTGGCCCTGCTCGGCCCGGTGGAGACCGAGGGACGGTTGCAGCCCGGCCGGGCGTCCTACTTCCTGTCGAAGATCGAGCTCCGGCGGGGGAAGGCACCCACGATGGCGGCCTGGCGCAAGCGGCTGTTCATCGCCACCTCCTACATCACGGCCGACGCCGCCGAGTACTTCGGCCTGCCGCGCGACCGGACCGTCATCATGGGGTCGCACATCGAGGTGTGATCGAGGAAGGCTCGGCCACGCCCTGACATGGTGTTTTACAGTGGCTGTGATCAGCTTCGGCGATGGGACCTGTGAGGTATTCACGCATATGTCGACCGCAACGTTTGAGTTTCAGGTAGAAGCACGTCAACTGCTGCAGTTGATGATCCACTCGGTCTACTCGGACAAGGACGTGTTCCTGCGGGAGCTCGTCTCCAACGCATCCGACGCGCTGGACAAGCTGCGTCTGGAGAAGCTGCGGGACGATGCGCTCGACGCCGACGTGTCCGATCTGCACATCGAGATCGACATCGACAAGGACGCCCGCACCCTCACCGTGCGGGACAACGGCATCGGGATGTCGTACGACGAGGTCGGGCAACTCATCGGCACCATCGCCAACTCGGGCACCGCGAAGTTCCTCCAGGAGCTGCAGGAGACCAAGGACGCAGCCGGGGCGGAGGGGCTCATCGGCCAGTTCGGCGTCGGGTTCTACGCCGGCTTCATGGCGGCGGACGAGGTCACCCTGGTGACGCGGCGCGCCGGCGAGAGCCAGGGCACCCGCTGGACGTCGCGCGGCGAGGGCACGTACACGCTGGAGACGGCCGACGGCGCGCCGCAGGGCACCTCGGTCACGCTCCACCTCAAGCCGGCCGACCCGGAGAACCGGCTCCACGACTACACCTCCCCGTGGAAGATCAGGGAGATCGTCAAGCGGTACTCGGACTTCATCACCTGGCCCATCCGGATGGTGCCCGAGAGTTCTGCGGAAGGCTCTGCCGAACCCGAGACGCTCAACTCCACCAAGGCGCTGTGGGCACGGCCGCGCAACGAGGTGTCCGACGACGAGTACCACGAGCTGTACAAGCACATCGGCCACGACTGGCGCGAACCACTGGAGACGATCCGGCTCCAGGCGGAGGGCACCTTCGAGTACCAGGCCCTGCTGTTCCTCCCCGCTCACGCCCCGCACGACCTGTTCACGCGGGACTCCAAGCGCGGCGTGCAGCTGTACGTCAAGCGCGTGTTCATCATGGACGACTGCGAGGCACTGCTGCCGCCGTACCTCCGCTTCGTCAAGGGCGTCGTCGACGCGGCGGACCTCTCGCTCAACGTGTCCCGCGAGATCCTCCAACAGGACCGCCACATCGAGATGATGCGGCGACGCCTGACGAAGAAGGTCCTGTCCACGGTCAAGGACATGGCGGCCAAGGACCAGGAGCGCTACGCCACGTTCTGGCGGGAGTTCGGCGCCGTCCTGAAGGAGGGGCTGGTCACCGACGCGGAGAACCGCGACGCCATCCTCGCCGTCGCGTCGTTCGCGAGCACGCAGCACGACACCGAGCCGACCACGCTCAAGCAGTACGTGGAGCGGATGAGGGACGGGCAGGACGACATCTACTACCTGAGCGGCGAGTCCCGGCAGAGCATCGAGAACTCCCCGCACATGGAGGCGTTCCGGGACCGGGGCATCGAGGTGCTGCTGCTCACCGACGCCGTCGACGAGGTGTGGGCCGACGCGGTCGGGGAGTACGAGGGCAGGAAACTGCGGTCCGTGGCCAAGGGCCACATCGACCTCGACGCCAAGGGCGAGGAGTCCTCCGACGGCGAGCGGGAGAAGCAGACCGAGGAGTACGCCGGGCTGCTCGGATGGATGAAGGAGCAACTGGACGAGGACATCAAGGACGTGCGCCTGTCCTCCCGCCTCACCGCCTCCCCGGCCTGCATCGTCTCCGACGCACACGACCTGACTCCGGCTCTGGAGAACATGTACCGCGCGATGGGCCAGGAGGTGCCCCGCGCCAAGCGGATCCTGGAACTCAACCCGGACCACCGGCTGGTGAAGGGCCTCAACCAGGCGTACCAGGAACGCGAGGACCGCACGGAGCTCGCCGGGACCGCCGAACTCCTGCACGGCCTGGCGGTGCTCGCCGAGGGCGGTCAGCCGAAGGAACCGGCCCGGTTCGTCAAGCTGATGGCGGACCGTCTGGAACGCGCGCTGTAAGGCGGCTGCGCCCGACGGTCGTCTCCACGTATGTCAGCCGTTCCACATGTAATTGGCGTATGCGCCGTACTGGGCGCCGGATTCGGTGAAGTAGCCGCCGAACATGAGATGCGCGGGGTAGGCGGTGCTGCCGCCCAGCCACAGCGTGTACGTCTGGTTGCCGGGGGCGGGGCCGAAGGGGCGGATCAGGGTCAAGGTGCGAGCGGAGCCGTCCCAGGTGCCGCTCACGTGCTCGTCGAACCCGACCGCGTCGTACCGCATGTCGGCCTGCACCTGGCCCTGGTTCACGCTCAGGATGTGCAACGTGCCGGTGGAACCATTGGCGTTGAGCTGGTACCCCGCCGAGCGTCAGCGCGATGCGTATCCTGCTGTCGGCCCCCTCCGTCGGCATGATGGCGTGGGACCGGTCCGGACGTCCGGGCGTGTCCAGGCGGTTTATGCCTGGGGGTAAAACGAGCGATAAACGGGGGTGGCCGGCAGAAGTCACGCCCGCCGCCGCAGCCCCCGCAGGATCTTGCCCTCCGTGCTGAGGTAGCCCCGCGTGTAGTCGAAGCGCGGGGCGTCGGCGAAGGTGAGGTAGAGCCACTTGAAGTTCTCGGCGAAGACGTACGCCGGGCAGTGGTCGCCCTTGGGCATGGGCTTGCGGGTGACGTCGGTGACGACCGTGTAGCCGCCGGGCACGCGGTGGTGGGTGCGCAGGTTCTTGAAGTAGCGCCATGCCGCGGTGCGGTAGAAGGGATCGCCCGTCTGCCAGTACAGCTCGAACGCGCAGTTGGCGTACTCGGGGCGCAGCTGGTTGTGGGGGTCGACGACGTCGAGGTGCGCGTAGTCGATCAGTTCGGGGATGACGGCGTACTTGTCGAGGACCGCGGTCCAGGAGCGGAAGTAGTCCGCGGCCAGGGTGTTGTCCCCGCCGACCGGGAGGATGGCGACGGCCAGGGACGACTGGCGCCTGCTGAGCAGGTTTCCGGTGCGGAAGTCGACGTTCTTGAACCACAGCAGCTCGCCGACGCGTTCGGCCTGGTACTTCTTGACCGCGGGTTCCAGGACGCGGTACCAGCTCAGGCAGTCCTCGTCGCGGAACATCGCCCAGCCGCCCCACAGGTACTCGAAGAACGAGTCCACGGGCGGGTTGAAGGAGACGGCCTCCCGGTCGGCCCAGCGGCCGGTCTCGACGTTGATGCTGGTGGCCAGCAGGTCGAGGGACGAGCGCCGCTGGAAGACCGCGCGCAGCGCCCGCTTGGCGGCCTTCCGGTAGCGGGAGTCGTGCGTGAGGTCGGACAGCACCCCGAACTCGAGGATGTTGGTGCCGACCTCCGCGAGCGGCAGCACGGGCCCCGAGACCTCACCCGTGCGGAGGTTGACGTAGCGGTAGGGCATGCCGGTCGGCGAGGTGGTGAAGGCGGGGAGCAGCCGGTCCGCCAGGTCGGTGCAGAGGTCGAGCAGGCCCTTTTCGCCGGTGGCCAGATAGCCGGAGAGCAGGCCTCCGACCAGGCGGATGACGGTCTCGAAGA
Source organism: Streptomyces sp. NPDC002536 (assembly GCF_053594995.1). Classification (NCBI taxonomy): domain Bacteria; kingdom Bacillati; phylum Actinomycetota; class Actinomycetes; order Kitasatosporales; family Streptomycetaceae; genus Streptomyces; species Streptomyces sp. NPDC002536. Next base: position 1,091 of record NZ_JBSFWU010000144.1, on the reverse strand, counting down.
CCTGGAAGTCGGCGTCGATGTCGAAGTCCAGGTGGCCGGTGATCCACCGCACGCACCGGTCGGCCTCCGCGTCCAGCTCCATCACGTAGTGCGTGTCGAGCGCCTCGACGATCGACAGCCCCACGGGGTGCCCGTGGGCGAAGAAGTCGCTGTGACCCCCCGAGACCGGCCGCACCTCGTCGTGCCCCCAGGCGAACCGCTTGTACCCCTCCCAGGCGTGCACGAACTCGGAGCGGATCTCGTGCGCCTTGTCCGGGTCGGGCTTGTGCCGGCGCGCCGCGCGGGGCAGCGGACGGCGGGCCGCGGCCGCCGGTACGGGCCGCACCCCGCCTGCGACGGCGCCGCCCGCTGCCGCGAGCGCGCGCAGCAGGCTGCGACGGGTGGCGCCGGCGGTGAACGATCTGCTGATCACGACCGCAGTATGCGGGTGCCCGGGTCGGTCCGCGGCAAGGCACGACGGCGCGGCCGGGTACACCTGCCCGTACCGCGCGGCCCCCCGCCCGCAGTAGAAAGGGGGCATGACCGCCGACGAGCACGCGCCCACGACCGACGACATGCTGCGGGCGAACGCCCGGAACTGGGATGCCCGCACCCCCGTGCACGTCGCCAGCGACTTCTACGGCCTGGACGGGTCCCGCTCCCCGGACGGCTGGTTCGCGCCCTTCGAGTGGGACGACCTCGGCGACCTGCGCGGCCGGGACGTGCTGCACCTGCAGTGCCACCTGGGCGTGGAGACCCAGGCGTTCGCCGGCCGCGGGGCCGCGAGCACCGTCGGGCTGGACTTCTCCGGGGCGTCCGTGACACAGGCGCGCCGGCTGGCCGCGGAGGCGGGGCGGGAGGTGGAGTTCGTCCGGGCCGACGTCCACCGGGCCGTCGAGGCCCTCGGCGGGCGGCGGTTCGACGTGGTCTACACGGGCAAGGGTGCCCTGTGCTACCTGCCCGACCTCCACCGGTGGGCGGAGGTGGTCCGGGCCCTGCTGCGGCCGGGCGGATGATCGGAGAAGCCCGGCACGTTGACCACCTCGGCGCGCACCGGTACGTACTCGCCGAACATCTTGAGCGTCCGCGCGCCGTCGACCAGGTCCCGGGCC
>NZ_JBSFWU010000143.1:0-14103 GCF_053594995.1 Streptomyces sp. NPDC002536 | reverse complement strand
CCGGCAAGCTTTCGACTACAGTCTGACCATGGTCCGAACCGATGTCCTTCAACTCGTGTGGGTCCGCGACGCCGCCATGTCCGGCTCGGCGCGCCCCCTCCACGGTGAACGGCCCCCGGTCGAGCAGCACCTCCATACGGGCCGGCGCCGGTCCCTCCGGTGCGTCCACGGAGCGCATGAGGAACCACATATCCTCAAGGTGCGCAAAAGCCGCCAGTCCCATCCGTCCCGTGGTCAGGAACGCCCGTTCCCCCAGCGCGGGCAGCGCACCCGCCGCCGCCTCCAGGGAGGCGACGTCGTGCCAGTCGTCACCCGGCCCCGCGACCCACCCAGGGCGGCGGAGGGCCAGCAGGGGAACATGGACCTCCGCGGCGGCCTGCGCCGCGTTGAAACTGATCGTGCCGGCGAAAGGATGGGTGGCGTCGATGAGCGCGTCCACCTGCTGCTCGCGCAGCCAGCGGGCCAGGCCCTCGGGTCCCCCGAACCCCCCGATCCGCACTTCCCCGGCGGGCAGCCGGGGCGCCGCGACGCGGCCGGCGAGCGAGCTGGTGACCCGCAGCGTGGGGTCTGCGACCAGCTCGGCGGCGAGTCGGCGGGCCTCGGTGGTGCCGCCGAGGATCAGGACGTGCCGCACGCGGCTCCCCCTTACGTTCACGTTCACGCCTCCCCACCCTAGGCCAGGAGTTCCCCGTGGCTGACGGCAAGGGAACCGCCAAGGCATCCGGTGGACGCACCGCCCAGCTGCAGCGCACCGGGCTCCGGCACGGGTGGACGACCGGGGCCTGTGCGACCGCGGCCACCACGGCCGCGTACACGGCGCTGCTCACCGGGGAGTTCCCCGACCCCGTGACGATCACCCTGCCCAAGGGGCAGACGCCGGCGTTCGCGCTCGCCGCGGAGGAGAAGAGTGCGGGCCGGGCGATGGCGGCCGTCGTCAAGGACGCCGGCGACGACCCGGACGTCACGCACGGCGCCCTGGTCCGCGCCACGGTCCGGGCCCTGCCGCCCGGTTCGGGTGTGGTGTTCCGGGCCGGTCCGGGCGTGGGCACGGTCACCCGGCCCGGGCTGCCGCTGGCCGTGGGCGAGCCCGCGATCAACCCCGTGCCCCGGCAGATGATGCGCGAGCACGTGGCCGCCGTGGCGGAGCGGCACCGCGGCACGGGCGACGTCGAGATCGAGATCTCGGTCGACAACGGCGAGGAGCTCGCCCGCTCCACCTGGAACCCGCGCCTGGGCATCCTGGGCGGGCTGTCGGTCCTCGGCACGACCGGCATCGTCGTGCCGTACTCCTGCTCGGCCTGGATCGACAGCATCCGGCGCGGCGTGGACGTCGCCCGCGCGGCGGGCCGCCGGCATGTGGCGGGCTGTACGGGCTCGACCTCGGAGAAGGTCGCGGTGGCCGTACACGGCCTGCCGGAGGACGCGTTGCTGGACATGGGCGACTTCGCGGGCGCGGTGCTCAAGTACATCCGCCGCCACCCGGTGGACCGGCTCACGATCGCGGGCGGCTTCGCGAAGCTGTCCAAACTGGCGGCCGGGCACCTGGACCTGCACTCGTCCCGTTCCCAGGTCGACAAGGGCTTCCTCGCCGAACTGGCCCGCCGGGGCGGTGCGGACGAGGCGCTGGCGGCATCGGTCGCCGCGGCCAACACGGGCCTGGACGCCCTGCAGCAGTGCGCGGCCCGGGGCGTCCCGCTCGGCGACCTCGTCGCCGCCACGGCCCGCGACGAGGCCTTGGCGGTGCTGCGGGGGGCGCCGGTCGCGGTGGACGTCATCTGCATCGACAGAGCAGGCACCATCGTTGGGCGCGCGCAGCCGCGCCCCTGAGGCCCGCGCCCCGTCAGGGGCGCGGGGAACTGCGCGAGCAACCACGAACAACCCGCACCCGAACCGCTACGACTGCGCGCAGCGCTCCCGCTCGGTCGAGTACAGATAGCTGTCCGGGAACTGCTCCGCCCCCAACGTGCGCCCCACGACGATGACAGCCGTGCGCAGCACACCCGCAGCCTTCACCTGCTCCGCGATCCCCGACAGGGTCCCCCGCAGCACCAGTTCGTCCGGCCGACTGGCCATCGCGACGACGGCCGCAGGGCAGTCGGCCCCGTAGTGCGGGAGCAGTTCGGCGACGACCTCGTCGGTGTAGCGGGCGGCGAGGTGGAGGACGAGCAGGGCGCCGCTGCGGCCGAGGGTGGCGAGGTCCTCGCCCGGGGGCATCGGGGTGGCCTGGCGGGCGATGCGGGTGAGAATGACGGTCTGGCCGACGGTGGGCACGGTCAGTTCACGGCCGAGGGCCGCCGCGGCGGCGGCGAACGCCGGGACGCCGGGGACGATCTCGTACGGGATGCCCGCCGCGTCGAGCCGCCGCATCTGCTCGGCGACGGCGCTGAAGACCGACGGGTCGCCCGAGTGCAGCCGCGCCACGTCGTGGCCGGCCTCGTGGGCGCGGACGAACTCCTCGGTGATCCGGTCGAGGTCGAGCCGGGCGGTGTCGACGAGCCGGGCGTCCGGGGGGCACTCGGCGAGCAGTTCGCGCGGGACGAGGCTGCCGGCGTACAGGCAGACCCCGCACCGGGCCAGCGTCCGCACGCCGCGCACCGTGATCAGGTCGGCGGCGCCGGGGCCGGCGCCGATGAAGTACACGGTCATGCGTCGGTTTCTCCTTGTTCGGACTGTCCGGTCTTGACCACGGACCACTGGGTGACCGGCATGGCCTGCCGCCAGCCGGTGAACCCGCCGACGGGGACGGCGCGGGACACGGCGATGCGCGTCAACTCGCCGCCGTGGCGCCGGTACCACGCGGTGAGCAGGGCCTCGGACTCCAGGGTGACGGTGTTGGCTGTCAGCCGTCCGCCGGGCGGGAGGGCGTCCCAGCAGGCCTCCAGCAGTCCGGGCGCGGTGAGCCCGCCGCCGATGAACACCGCGTCGGGCACCGGCAGTTCGGCGAGGGCTTCCGGTGCGGCGCCGGTGACGACGCGCAGCGCCGGGACGCCGAGCGTCTCGGCGTTGCGGGCGATGCGCGCGGCGCGCGCGGGGTCGCGTTCCACGGTGACGGCCCGGCAGGTGCGGTGGGCCCGCATCCACTCGATGCCGATGGATCCCGAGCCGCCGCCGATGTCCCACAGCAGCTCGCCGGGGGCGGGGGCCAGTGCGGCGAGCGTCACGGCCCGGGCGTGACGCTTCGTCAACTGTCCGTCGTGCTCGAAGGATTCGTCCGGCAGGCCGGGGGTGAGCGGCAGCCGCTGCGCGCCGGGCGCACGTCGGCACTCCACCGCGATGACGTTGAGCGCGTCGCCGGGCGGGTGCGGCCAGTCGTCGGCCGTTCCGTCGAGGCGGCGTTCGGATGCGGCGCCGAGCTGCTCCAGTACGGTCAACCGGCTCGGCCCGAAGCCGCGTTCGCGCAGCAGCGCGGCGACCTCGGCGGGGGTGCCGGCCCCGGCGCTGAGCACCAGCAGCAGGCGGCCCTCGTGCAGGGCGGCGGAGAGGGCGGCGATCGGGCGGCCGACGAGGCTGAGCACCTCGGTCTCCTCCAGCGGCCGGCCGAGCCGGGCGCAGGCGAAGGAGACGGAGGAGGGGTGGGGCAGCACCCGCAGCCGCTCGGCGCCCATGACGTCGGCGAGGGTGCGGCCGATGCCGAAGAACATGGGGTCGCCGCTGGCGAGCACGCACACCTCCCGCCCGGCGTGCGCGGCCAGCAGGCCCGGTACGGCAGGGCGGAGCGGCGAGGGCCAGGCCACCCGCTCGCCCGCGCACTCGGGCGGCAGCAGATCGAGCTGCCGGGGGCCGCCGATGAGGACGTCGGCCCGGCGCAGCGCTTCCCGGGAGCCGGCGGCCAGGCCCGGCCAGCCGTCGGCGCCGATGCCCACGACGGTCACGGGGGCTTGGCTCACGGGGGCTCACCTCGGGTACGGCTGCGGGCAGGACGGGCACGGGAACTCTACTGACCTGCGACGACGGCGCCACAGCCGGGCACCTTGTTGCATAAGATATGCAACTACTAGCAATAAGCAGGAGGTCTGGCGTGAAGCGTGCACCGGTGGTGCTGGGGATCGAGTCGTCGTGCGACGAGACCGGCGCCGGTCTGGTCCGGGACGGCAGGCTGCTGGGCCACGCGGTCGCGTCCAGCATGGACGAGCACGCGCGCTTCGGCGGAGTCGTCCCGGAGATCGCGGCCCGGGCCCATGTGCACGCCGCCGCGCCCGTGGTCCGCGCCGCCCTGGCCGACGCGAGCCTGGCCATGGCCGACATCGACGCGGTCGCGGTGACGACGGGCCCGGGGCTGTCGGGCGCCCTCCAGGTCGGCGTCGCGGCCGCGAAGGGCCTGGCCTACGCGCTGGGCGTGCCGCTGTACGGGGTGCACCACCTCGCCGGGCACGTGGCCGCCGACACCCTGGAGCACGGCCCGCTGCCCGACCCCTGCATGGTGCTGATCGTCTCCGGGGGCCACACGTCGCTGCTGCTCGTACGGGACCTGGCGCGCGACCCGATCGTGCACCTCGGCGACACCCTCGACGACGCGGCCGGCGAGTGCTTCGACAAGGCGGCCCGTGTCTTCGGCCTGCCCTATCCGGGCGGCCCCGCCGTCGACCGCGCCGCGCGCGAGGGCGACCCGCGGGCGGTGGCGTTCCCGCGGCCGCTCACCACGCGGCCCGAGCACCGCCACACGTTCTCCTTCTCGGGCCTCAAGACGGCCGCCGCCCGCTGGGCCGAGGAACACCGGGCCGCCGGGCGGCCGTTGCCCGTCGCGGACGGGGCGGCCTCCCTGCAGGAGGCGGTGGCCGACGTGCTCACGCGCAAGGCGGTGGCCGCCTGCGCGGAGCACGGGGTGGGCACCCTGGTGATCGTCGGCGGCGTGGCCGCCAACTCCCGCGTGCGGGCCCTGGCCCGGGAGCGGTGCACCGCCGCGGGGGTCGAACTGCGCGTCCCGCCGCTGCGGTTGTGCACCGACAACGGGGCGATGATCGCCGCGGTGGGCGACCTGCTGGTGCGCGCGGGCGCGGAGCCGGCGCCGCTGGACGTGACGGTGGACCCGTCGGCGCCGCTGGAGTACGCGGCGCTGCACCCGGTGGCGTCCGGCCCCTACCAGTTGGCGGGCCGGTAGTCCTTCAGGAAGCACCCGTAGAGGTCCTCGCCCTGCTCGCCGCGCACGATCGGGTCGTAGACCCGCGCCGCGCCGTCGACCAGGTCGAGCGGGGCGTGGAAGCCCGCCTCCGCCATCCGGACCTTGTCCGGGTGCGGCCGCTCGTCCGTGATCCAGCCCGTGTCGACGCTGGTCATCAGGATGCCGTCGGTCTGGAACATCTCCTGCGCGCTGGTGCGCGTGAGCATGTTGAGCGCGGCCTTGGCCATGTTGGTGTGCGGGTGGCCCGCGCCCTTGTAGCCGCGGCTGAAGACGCCCTCCATCGCGGAGACGTTGACCACGTACTTGCGGCGCGCCGGGGAGGCCGCCATGGCCGACCGCAGCCGGTTGACCAGGACGAACGGTGCCGTGACATTGCACAGCTGCACTTCGAGCAGCTCGACCGGGTCGATGTCGCCGACCGCCTGGATCCAGGTGTTGGTCGCGTCCAGGTCGGGGACGAGCCCGCCCGCGTCGATCGCGGTACCGGCCTCGACCCGGGCCAGCGAGGCGGAGCCGCTGGTCAGGGCGAGCTCGGTGAGGGTCTGCGGGGTGAGGCCGTCGTGGTTGCCGCCCGCGGGGCCGGGCAGCTCGGGCTGCGCGCCGCTGCCGAAGGCGCCGAAGATCTCGCGGGCGGGCAGCTCGCCGGCCGGGAGCGGGGCGGATTCGGCGGCTATGAGCTCGCTGTACGCGGCGTTGGTGCGGCGCACGGTCTGCGCCGCGTTGTTGATCAGGATGTCGAGCGAGCCCTCGGCGCCGACGGAGTCGGCCAGCGCCACGACCTGTGCGGGGTCGCGGAGGTCGATGCCGACGATCTTCAGCCGATGCAGCCAGTCCGCGCTGTCCTCCATCGCCTTGAAGCGGCGGATGGCGTCGTTCGGGAAGCGCGTGGTGACCGTGGTGTGCGCGCCGTCCCGCAGCAGCCGCAGCGCGATGTACATGCCGATCTTCGCGCGGCCGCCGGTGAGCAGGGCACGCTTGCCGGTCAGGTCCGTGCGGGCGTCCCGGCGGGCGCGGTTCTCCGCGGCGCAGGGCCGGCACAGCTGGTGGTAGAAGGCGTCGACCTCGGTGTACCGGTCCTTGCAGGTGTAGCAGGAGCGGGGGCGCTCCAGGATGCCGACGATCTGCGTGGCGGCGGTGGCCGCGAGCGGGATGCCGCGGGTCTCGTCGTCGATGCGGTCGGCGGCGCCGGTGGCCGTGGCCTCGGTGACCGCCTTGTCGTGGGCGGTCTTGGCGGCCCGGCGCTCCTGGCGGCGGCGCTGCTTCACCGTCCGGTAGATGCCGGAGGTGGCCCGGCGGACCGCGATCGCGTCGGGGTGGTCGACGGGCAGTTCGTCGAGCTCCTCGAGCACGCTCAGGCAGATCGCCATCCGCTCCGGGTCGATGCCCGCCTGCTCGGCTGCCCCGTGCGCCCCGCCGCGGCTCTCTTCAGTGACCGTCATCGCCGCTGTCGTATCCCAGTCCGTTTGTTCGAATCAAAGCTTCTGTGCAGGGTACGTAGGCAGGCGCGGGAGCGCCAAACCCGTCGATATCAGTGACAGGCGCATGACATTCTCTGCGACCACCCCGGCCCCGCACACCCCTCCGTCCCACCCCTCATCACCCGGTCCTCAAACCCCGTGCATCACATCCGACTTATTGGGCTCTCCGGGTTAATTAGGCTCCGTAGAGCACAAATTGACCCAACGCGTGCGGAATCGCCGGTCACAATTGCCTCTCAACACCCCTTAGAAAGGTTTAACCATGTCGCGTATCGCCAAGGCAGCCCTGCTGACCGCCGCCGCAGGCGTCGCCGTCACCGGCGCCACGGGCATCGCCACCGCCGACTCCGGCGCGGAGGGCGCGGCCGTAGGCTCCCCCGGCGTCGTCTCCGGCAACGTGATCCAGGTCCCGATCCAGATCCCGCTGAACATCTGCGGCAACGCCATCGACATCGTCGGTCTGCTCAACCCGACCTTCGGCAACACCTGCGTCAACACCTGAGCCGCCCGCCGAGCGCGCGTCTCAGCCGGATCGCGCGCACCGCGCGGGAGAGGGTCACAGTCAGCCGCCGGAGCCCTCTCCCGCGCGTTCGTGGCGCCCATCGACCTCCTGATGGGCGCCACTGGCATGTCCGGACCCGGCCGACGGCTCGCGGTCCCCGCCGGCGGCGCGGGACCGCTCCGGCCGCTTGGCGCCGGGCAGGTCGGGTATGTCGACGATCGGCGGCAGGTCGCGGGTCAGCCGCGAGTGGTGTTCGTCCATGACGTGCGCCTGGCCTGTCTGGAGTGGGGACGGTTCTCGTCCGCCCGGTGGCACGGGGCGGGAGCGCCCGGCGGTCAGGCCGGGGCGAGCAGCTGGCGGCGCAGGTCGGCGCAGGTGCGGCTGAGGATCCGGGAGATCTGCATCTGGGAGACCCCCAGGCGCAGGCCGATCTGCTGCTGTGTGAGATCACCGAAGAAGCGCCAGTACAGGACGCACTTCTCCCGCTCGGGCAGGGCGTCCAGGAGCGGTTTGAGGGACTGCCGGTCGACGACCAGGTCCAGGGCCATGTCGCCCTGGCCCAGGGTGTCGGCGAGCGGGAGTTCCTCGCCGGGGGCGACCGACTGGTCGAGGGAGAGCGTGTGATGCACCCCGTCCGCATCGAGCCCGCGCCGCACCTCCGCCTCGGACAGCCCGGTCTCCGCCGCGAGTTCGCGCAGGGTGACCAGGGCCCGGCGGCCCCGCTGCTCGAGCCGGGCGCGGGCGGCGCGGACCGTGGCCCGCAACTCCTGGTCCCGGCGCGGGATGTGCAGGGACCAGACGTGATCGCGGATGTGGCGTTTGAGCTCCCCGTTGATGGTGGGGACGGCGAAGGACTCGAAGGCGAAGCCGAGCCCCGGATCGAAGCGGTCGACCGCGTGCACCAGGGCCAGTGCGGCGACCTGCCGCAGGTCCGCCATGCTCTCCCCGCATTTGCGGTAGCGCAGGCTGATGCGTTCGGCCATGGGCAGCCAGGCGGCGATCACCTCCTGGCGCAGCCGGTCGCGCTCCGCTCCCGGGGGCAGGGACTTCAGGTGCAGGAAGGCTTCTGGGGCGGCCGGGGCGGCTTCGGGTGTCGACTCGGTCATCGTCACTGTCCCCTCGCTCGTGCGGGGCGCTCCGCGGCGGGCGGTGCTGTCCACTGCGGGCCGGTGAGGGCTGGTCGCGCAGTTCCCCGCGCCCCTTCGGGGGCGCGGCCTCGCTGAAGTTGCGGCTGCCCTTGCGCCCCGCTCGCAAACGGCCGCAGTCGTTTCAGCATGCCCCCGGGTGGACCAAGGCGCGACCCAGAGAGCCCGCTCGACTACGCAGAGCAATGTCGTGACGTGCGTTACAACCGTGCCGTCTTGACGCACGGCCCGTGTAATCGATTACCTAAGGCCCCATGGCGAACATCAAGGACGTGGCCGAGCGCGCCGGCGTATCCGTCGCCACCGTCTCCCGCGTGCTCAACGGCCGTGCGCCCGTGGCCGAGACCCGGGACCGGGTGCTGGCCGCCGTCGCAGAGCTGGGCTACCGGCCCAACGTGGTCGCCCGTGCCCTGCGCACCGCGCGGACCCGGACGATCGGGCTCGTCATCAGCGACCTGCGCAACCCCTTCTTCACCGAGCTGGCCGACGCCGTGGAGCAGGAGGCGCGGCGGATCGGCTACAGCCTGATCATCGGCAACGCCGGCGAGAGCGCCGGGCAGCAGGACGACTACATCCGCACCCTTCTCGACCGCCGCATCGACGGACTCATGGTCAGCTCCGCCGGTACGGGCTCCACGATGCTGCACGAGGCCGTCGCCTCCGGCACCCCCCTCGTCCTGCTCGACCGGGCGCTGCCCGGCATCGCCGCGCCCTGCGTCCGTGCCGAGGGCGGCGCGGCCCTCGGTGAACTCGCCGCGCACCTGGCCGCGTTGGGCCGGCACCGGCCCGCGGTCATCGTCGCGCCCGCCGGCACCCCGACCGGGGACGAGCGCCTGGAGCAGTTCCGCGCCGCGCTGGCCGGGCACGGGATCGCCCTGCCCGCGGAGCGGATCGCGGCCTCGCCCGACCTCAGCCCGGCCGGCGGCCGGGCGATGATGCGCCGGCTGCTGGACCTCCCCGAGCCGCCGGACGCCGTGCTGGCCACCGACAACCTGATGGCGCTGGGCGCCCTGGACGAGGTGCGGGCCCGCGGGCTGCGGATCCCCGCCGACCTGGCCCTGGTGGCCTTCGACGACGTGGCGTGGTTCGCCCACCTCGATCCCCCGCTGACCGCCGTCGCGCAGCCCACGCGAGAGCTGGGCCGGGCCGCCGTGCACACCCTGCTGGAGCGGATCGAGGGCCGCGAGGCCCCGTCCGTCCTGCTGCCCGCCCGGCTCGTGGTGCGCCGCTCCTGCGGGGAGCCCCCCGCCCACTGACAGTCGACATCACAGTCGACACCACAAGAGAGGGGCAGCGCATGACGGGCGTCAACGACGACGTACCGGACGGCGGCCGTGAACTCCTGCGCGTGGCGGGGGTGACCAAGTCCTTCCCGGGCGTGCGCGCCCTGGACGGCGTGGATCTGAGCCTGCGCGCGGGCGAGGTGCACGTCCTGCTCGGGGAGAACGGCGCCGGCAAGAGCACGCTCATCAAGATGCTCTCCGGCGCCCACCGCCCCGACGAGGGCCGCATCCTGGTGGACGGGAAGGAGACGGCGATCCACTCGGCGCAGGACGCGGAGCGGCTCGGCATCGCCACGATCCACCAGGAGTTCAACCTCGTCCCCGGACTCACCGTCGCCGAGAACCTCTTCCTCGGCCGCCAGCCGCGCACCCGCCTCGGCCTGATCGACAGGCGCGCCCTGCACGACCGGGCGGCCCGACTGCTGCGCCGGGTCCGGCTGGACGTGCCGGTCACCACGCCCGTGCGCGAACTGGGCATCGCCCAGCTGCAGATGGTGGAGATCGCCAAGGCACTGAGCCTGGACGCCCGCGTTCTGATCATGGACGAGCCGACCGCGGTGCTCACCTCCGAGGAGGTCGGCACGCTCTTCGGCATCGTCCGCGAACTGCGCGCGGGCGGCACGGGCGTCATCTTCATCACCCACCACCTGGAGGAGATCGCGGCCCTCGGGGACCGGGTGACCGTCCTGCGGGACGGCCGCTCGGTGGCCGAAGTGCCCGCTTCCACCGGTGAGAACGAGCTGATCCGGCTCATGGTCGGCCGCGACATCGCGGAGCAGTACCCGCGCGAGCGCCCCGCGGCGCCGGGCGCGCCGCTGCTGCGCGTGCGCGGTCTGACCCGCGGCGGCGCCGGGAAGGGGCCGGTCTTCCGGGACGTCGGCTTCGAGGTCCGGGCCGGTGAAGTGGTCGGCCTGGCCGGGCTGGTGGGGGCGGGCCGCACCGAGGTGGCCCGCGCGCTCTTCGGGGTGGACCGGTACGACGCCGGGACGGTCGAGGTGGACGGCACGGTGCTGCCGCCGGGCGACGTGCGGGCGGCCATGCGGGCCGGACTCGGGCTCGTGCCGGAGGACCGCAAGGCCCAGGGGCTGGTGCTGGACGCCTCGTTGCAGGACAACCTGACCCTCGCCCGGCTGCGCCGCGACACCCGGGCCGGCCTGGTCGACCGGCGGGCGCAGCGCCGCGCGGCCGCCGAGGTCGCCGAGCGGCTGAAGGTGCGGATGAGCGGGCTCGGGCAGAGCGCGCGCACCCTGTCCGGCGGCAACCAGCAGAAGATCGTCATCGGCAAGTGGCTGCTGGCCGGGACCCGGCTGCTGATCCTCGACGAGCCCACGCGCGGCATCGACGTCGGGGCGAAGGTCGAGATCTACCGGATCGTCAACGACCTCACGGCGGCGGGCTGTGCGGTGCTGATGATCTCCAGCGACCTGCCGGAGGTCCTCGGCATGAGCGATCGGGTGCTGGTGATGTCCCAGGGGCGGCTCGCCGGCGAGCTGTCGGGCGAACGGGCCACGCAGGACGCGGTGATGGAGCTGGCGGTGCGACCGCCGGACGGTACGGACGCAGACGATCGGATGCAGAGCGCGATGGAGGGCTCGGATGTCGGCTGAGGCACAGGCCGCGGTGGTGCAGGGGCCCGGGAACACCCCCGGGCAGTGGTTCTCGGGAGCGGTGCTGCGCAACGGCCCGCTGGGCGGCCTGGCCGCACTGGTCGTGGTGATGGCCGTCCTCTCCCGGGACTTCCTGAACGGGCAGAACCTCCTCAACGTCGGTGTCCAGGCGTCGGTGACGGCGATCCTGGCCTTCGGCGTCACCTTCGTCATCGTGTCGGCGGGCATCGACCTGTCGGTCGGCTCGGTGGCCGCGCTCTCGGCGACCGTCGTCGCGTGGGCCGCCGCGGACGGCGGGCTGCCCGTGTGGCTCGCCGTGCTGCTGGGACTCGCGGTGGGCGCGGGGGCGGGCCTGATATCGGGCGCCCTGGTCGCGTACGGCAGACTCCCGGCGTTCATCGCCACGCTGGCGATGCTCTCGGTGGGCCGCGGCCTGGCCCTGGTGATCTCGGGCGGCTCCCCCATCGCCCTCCCGTCGTCGGTGGGCCGGCTCGGTGACACGCTCGGCGGCTGGCTGCCGGTCCCGGTGCTGGTGATGGCCGCCATGGGACTGATCGCGGCGCTCGTCCTGGCACGCACGTACACGGGCCGGGCGATGTTCGCGATCGGCGGCAACGAGGAGGCGGCCCGGCTGTCGGGTATCGACGTGCGGCGCCGCAAGCTCGTGATCTACGCGCTCTCCGGGCTGTTCGCCGCCGTGGCCGGCATCGTCCTGGCCGCCCGGCTGACCTCGGCGCAGCCGCAGGCCGCGGTCGGGTACGAACTGGACGCCATCGCCGCCGTGGTGATCGGCGGGGCCAGCCTGTCGGGCGGCTCCGGCAAGGCGTCGGGCACGCTCATCGGCGCCCTGATCCTGGCGGTGCTGCGCAACGGCCTCAACCTGCTGAGCGTGTCGGCCTTCTGGCAGCAGGTCGCCACGGGCCTGGTCATCGCGGTCGCGGTGCTGCTGGACACGCTGCGCCGCCGGAGCACGCGGTGAGGGGCCGGGCGGGTGTGCTGGCCGCGGTGCTGCTGGGCACCGTCGCCCTGGCGGGCTGCGACCGGGGTGGGAACACGGACCTGGGGCTGGCGCTGTCCACGATGAACAACCCGTTTTTCGTGGGCATCAAGAAGGGCGCCCAGGCCGAGGCGAAGGCCCGCGGCCTGAAGATCAACATCACGGACGCGCAGAACGACCCCACGCAGCAGATCAACCAGATGGAGACGTTCACCAGCCAGAACGTGAAGGCTGCCGTCATCAACCCGGTCGACTCCGACGCGGCCGTCCCGGCGGTGGGCGTGGCCCGCCGGGCGAAGGTGCCGGTGATCTCCCTCGACCGGGGTGTCAACGGCCCCGGCGTGGGCTCGACGATCGCCTCCGACAACGTCGCGGGCGGGCGGCTGGCGGCGAAGACGCTGGCCGAGGCGCTCGGCGGCAAGGGGAAGGTGGCCTTCCTGGAGGGGCAGCCCGGGACCTCGGCCGCCCGCGAGCGCGGCAAGGGGTTCGAGGAAGGCATGAAGGACTGGCCCGGCATCCAGGTCGTCGCCCGTCAGCCCGCGGACTTCGACCGCACCAAGGGCATGGACGTGATGGCCAACATGCTCCAGGCGCACCGGGACGTCACGGGCGTCTTCGCCGCCAACGACGAGATGGCGCTGGGCGCGGCCAAGGCGCTCGGCCGGGCCGCGGGAACGTCGGTGAAGGTCGTGGCGTTCGACGGCACCCCGGACGGCATCAAGGCGGTCCGCGCGGGCACGCTGACCGCGACCGTCGCCCAGCAGCCGGAGCTGCTCGGTCGGCAGGCGGTGGCCTGGGCGGTCCGGGCGTCCCGGGGTGAGACGCTGCCGCAGCAGGTGAAGGTGCCGGTCGTGCTGGTGACGGCGAAGAACGCGGCGCAGTTCGACAAGTGAGGATGGACGAGACATGCAGGACCGGGACTACGACGTGCTGGTGATCGGCTCCGCCAACGCGGACCTGACGGTCCGGGTGGACCGCCGCCCGGGGCCGGGCGAGACCGTACCGGGCACCGACCTGGTCGAGTCCGCGGGCGGCAAGGGCGCCAACCAGGCCGCGGCCGCGGCCCGGCTCGGGGCGCGAACTGCTTTGCTGGCCAAGGTCGGTGACGACGCGTTCGGTGAACTGCTGCTGGACGCGCAGCGGGCCGCGGGCACGGAGCTGCGGCACGTGCTGGTGGAGCCGGGCGCGCGGACGGGCACGGCGATGATCGTCGTCGGTCCGGACGGGGACAACCAGATCGTCGTCTCACCGGGGGCCAACGCCCGGCTGTCGGCGACGGACGTGCGGGCCGCGCGGGACGTCGTCGCCGCGGCGCGCGTGGTGTCGCTGCAGTGGGAGGTGCCGGAGGAGACGGTGGCGGCGGCGGTGGCCGTGGCCGGGGAGACCGGGGCGCGGGTGGTGCTCAACCCGTCGCCCGTGCCGGACGCACTGCGTGCGGAGCTTTTGGCGGCGGCGGATCCGCTGGTGGTCAACGAGCATGAGGCGCAGCGGCTTTCCGGTGTGTCCGGTGGGGATCCGGAGGAGTGGGCGCGCGCCCTGCGCGCGCGGGGGGCGCGGTCGGTGGCGGTGACGCTGGGGGGTGAGGGGGCACTTGTTCTCGACGGGGACGGGGCCGCGGTGCGGATCCCGGGGGTGAAGGTGGACGTGGTCGACACCACCGGGGCCGGTGATGCGTTCACCGGTGCGCTGGCTGCGCGGCTGGCCCGGGGGACCTCGTTGGAGGAGGCGGCGCGGTTCGCGGTGCGGGTGGGGGCGGTGTCGGTGACGCGGGCGGGGGCGCAGCCGTCGTATCCGGGGGCGGAGGAGGTTTCACGGTCCTGAGCGCTTCCCTGGGGCGCTGCCCCCGGGGCCCCTTGGGTTGTCCTTTGACTGCGGGTCGTGGTGGGTTGCTCGCGCAGTTCCCCGGGGCCCGAACGGGGGGCGCCGCGGGGGTTGTTGGCCCCGTTGGTCTGTATAGTAACCCTGTTAAATT
>NZ_JBSFWU010000142.1:0-14287 GCF_053594995.1 Streptomyces sp. NPDC002536 | reverse complement strand
GAACTGCGCGACCAGCCACCGACGGCCTGCAGCCGACGCACCACCTTGGGGTCCGGGGCGAAGCCCCGGGTACCTCGACTGCGGGTGCGTCGTGGTTGCTCGCGCAGTTCCCCGCGCCCCTTACGGGGCGCGGCCCTGACGGGGCCGGGTCTTACGTGCGGTTACCCCATCGGGATCAACTTAGGTTAGGCTTGCCTAAGTTCAGCCAGCCCGACGAACCGTTGAGGACTGACCATGAGTTTCCAGGGGCGTTCGCACCTGTTCAACGACCGCAACGTCGACCACTACCGGCGCTCCCTGACCGACGGAGTCGAACGCGTCGCCACCCGGATCGCCCGCACCGAGCGCCCGTTCTCCGGCGTCACCCCGGACCAACTGACCCCCGAGATAGCCGGGATCGACCTGGAGCGGCCGCTGAGCGACCCCGCCGCGGCCCTCGACGAGCTGGAGAGCGTCTACCTGCGCGACGCGGTCTACTTCCACCACCCCCGGTACCTGGCGCACCTCAACTGCCCGGTCGTCATCCCCGCCCTGCTCGGCGAGGCCGTCCTCACGGCCGTCAACTCCTCGCTGGACACCTGGGACCAGAGCGCGGGCGGCACCCTCATCGAGCGCCGGCTGATCGACTGGACGGCCGGGCGCATCGGCCTCGGCGAGGACGCCGACGGCGTGTTCACCAGCGGCGGCAGCCAGTCCAACTTCCAGGCCCTGCTGCTCGCCCGCGAGGAGGCCTTCGCCAAGGCCGCCGCCGCGGCCGCGTACGCCGGGAAAACGCTCTCCAAACACGACTTCCTCCCCCGGCTGCGCATCCTCGCCTCCGAGGCGGGCCACTTCAGCGTCCAGAAGTCCGCGAAGATGCTCGGCCTCGGCATGGACGCCGTCATCGCCGTCGAGACCGACCAGGACCGGCGCATGCGGCCCGCCGCGCTCGCCCGCGAGCTCGAGCGCTGCCGCACCGAGGACCTCGTGGTCATGGCCGTCGTCGCCACGGCCGGCACCACCGACTTCGGCTCCATCGACCCGCTGCCCCGCATCGCCGACCTGTGCTCCTGGGCCGGCGCCTGGTTCCACGTGGATGCCGCGTACGGCTGCGGCCTGCTGGCCTCCCCCACCCGGCGTCACCTGCTCGACGGCATCGAGCGCGCCGACTCCGTCACCGTGGACTTCCACAAGTCGTTCTTCCAGCCGGTCAGTTCGAGCGCCGTCCTGGTCCGCGACGGCTCCGTGCTGCGGCACGCGACCTACTACGCGGACTACCTCAACCCGGCCCGCATGGCCGAGCAGCGCATCCCCAACCAGGTCGACAAGAGCATCCAGACCACGCGCCGCTTCGACGCCCTCAAACTCTGGCTGACCCTGCGCATCATGGGCGCCGACGCGATCGGCTCGCTCTTCGACGAGGTCGTGGACCGCGCCGCCCAGGCCTACGACCTGCTGGCCGACGACCCCCGCTTCGAGGTCGTCACCAAGTCGCAGCTGAGCACCGTCGTCTTCCGCTACCTGCCCCCGGCCGGCCCCGAGCGCGAACTGGCCGACGACGCCAACCTCTACGCCCGCGAGGCCATCGCCGCCTCCGGCGACGCCGTCGTGGCCGGCACCAAGGTCGACGGCCGCCACTACCTGAAGTTCACCCTGCTCAACCCCGAGACGTCGCTGGACGACATCGCGCACGTCCTGGAACTGCTCGCCGAGCACGCGGGACGGTTCGTCGACGAGAAGTCCGACCCCGAGCTGCGCCGCAAGGCCGGCTGAACACCCCGCCCCCCTCCCCCCAGTACGAGAGACCACGCATGTCCACCCATGACTTCATCGCGATCGGACTCGGCCCCTACAACCTGGGCCTCGCCTGTCTGACCGAACCCCTCGACGAACTCGACGGCCTCTTCCTGGAGAGCAAGCCGGAGTTCGACTGGCACCCGGGGATGCTGCTGGACTTCGCCACGCTGCAGACGCCCTTCATGGCCGACCTCGTCACGCTGGCCGACCCCACCTCCCCGTACTCCTTCCTCAACTACCTGAAGGAATCGGGCCGGCTGTACTCCTTCTACATCCGCGAGATCTTCTACCCGGTCCGCAGCGAGTACAACGACTACTGCCGCTGGGCCGCCGCCAAGCTCGACAACGTCCGCTTCGGCCACGAGGTCACCTCCGTCGAGTACGACGAGTCCGAGGGCCTCTACACCGTCCACTCGACCGTGGCCAGCACCGGAGAAACGGTTCGCCACCAGGCCCGGCACCTCGTCCTGGGCACCGGCACCCCGCCGTTCGTCCCCGAGGCCTGCGAGGGCCTGGGCGGCGACCTGATCCACAACTCCGGCTACCTGGACGCCAAGGCGAACCTGCAGACGAAGGACAGCATCACCGTCGTCGGCAGCGGCCAGAGCGCCGCCGAGATCTACTACGACCTGCTGGCGGACACCGACACCCACGGCTACCGGCTCAACTGGGTCACCCGCTCCCCGCGGTTCTTCCCGCTCGAGTACACCAAGCTCACCCTGGAGATGACCTCCCCCGAGTACGTGGACTACTTCCACGCCCTCCCGGAGGACACCCGCTACCGCCTGGAGGCCGAGCAGAAGGGCCTGTTCAAGGGCATCGACGCGGACCTCATCAACAACATCTACGACCTGCTCTACCAGAAGAGCCTGCGCGGCCCGGTCCCCACCCGGCTGCTCACCAACACCGCCCTCGACACCGCCTCGTACGACGCGGAGAGCGGCACCTACACGCTCGGCCTCCACCACGCCGAGCAGGAGCGGGACTTCACCCTCGCCACCCAGGGCCTGGTCCTGGCCACCGGCTACCGCTACCGCGTCCCCGCCTTCCTGGAGCCGGTCCACGACCGCATCCGCTGGGACCGCCACGGCCGCTTCGACGTCGCCCGCAACTACAGCATCGACACCACCGGCCGCGGCATCTTCCTGCAGAACGCCGCCACCCACGCCCACAGCGTCACCTCCCCCGACCTGGGCATGGGCCCCTACCGCAACTCCTGGATCCTCCGCGAGCTGCTCGGCCGCGACGTCTACCCGGTCGAGAAGTCCATCGCCTTCCAGGAGTTCGGCGCACCGCAGGGGGACCTGGCGTGACCGCGACCGCTGCCTTCCCCGAGTTCTCCCGCACCGACGACCGCATCGGCACCTTCGCCCTGCGCCCCCTCGACCCCGAGGCCGACGCCGCCCTGCTGCACCCCTGGGTGACGCACCCCAAGGCCGCGTACTGGATGATGCAGGACGCGGACGTGGCCACGGTCGCCCACGAGTACCGCAAGATCGTCGACAGTCCGCACCACGACGCCTTCGTCGGCCTCGTCGACGGCACCCCCTGCTTCCTCGTCGAGCGCTACGACCCCGCCCGCGCCGAGCTCGTCGGCCTGTACGAGCCGCAGGAGGGCGACATCGGCATGCACTTCCTGTGCGCGCCGGCCGACACCCCGGTGCACGGCTTCACCCGCGCCGTGATCACCACGGTGATGGCGTGGCTCTTCGCCGACCCCGCCCACCGGCGCGTGGTCGTCGAGCCCGACGTCCGCAACACGGCCGTGCACGGGCTCAACCTGGCCGTCGGCTTCGAGCCCGCCGCCACCATCGCCAAGCCCGAGAAGGACGCGCTGCTGAGCTTCTGCACCCGGGAGCAGTTCGAGGCCGCAGTGACCCGAGGAGCCGCGCAGTGAACCCGCACGACGCCATCGCCCATCTGACCCCCGCCCACTGGGACCGCGCCAACCGGCAACTGGTCCGCAAGGCGCTCGCCGAGTTCGCCCACGAGCGGCTGTTCGCACCGGAGTTGCTGGACGACGGCCGGTACACAGTCCGCAGCGACGACGGCAGCGTGGAGTACCGCTTCACCGCCCGCCTGCGGACGCTCGACCACTGGCAGATCGACACCGACAGCATCAGCCGGCACCGTGAGGGCGACGAACTGCCGCTCGACGCCGTCGACTTCTGCATCGAGATGCGCGGCACGCTCGGCCTGAGCGACCAGATCCTCCCGGTCTACCTGGAGGAGATCAGCTCGACCCTGTCGGGCTCCGCCTACAAGGCCGCCAAGCCGCAGATCACGGCGGCGGAGCTGGCCAAGGCCGACTTCCAGACGGTCGAGACGAACATGACCGAGGGCCACCCGTGCTTCGTCGCCAACAACGGGCGGCTGGGCTTCGGCGTGCACGAGTTCCACGCGTACGCCCCCGAGGCCGCGAGCCCGGTCCGGCTGATCTGGCTGGCCGCGCACCGCGACCACACCACGTTCACCTCGGCCGCCGACATCGACTACGGCCGGCTGATGCGCGAGGAACTCGGCGAGGAGACCCTCGCCCGCTTCACCCAGACCCTCACCGGGCTCGGCCTCGACCCGGACGCCTACCTGCTGCTGCCCGTCCACCCCTGGCAGTGGTGGAACAAGCTGTCGGTGACCTTCGCCTCCGAGGTCGCCGCGCAGCGCCTCGTCCTGCTCGGCCCGGGCGACGACGAGTACCTCGCGCAGCAGTCGATCCGCACCTTCTTCAACACCAGCGCACCGCAGAAGCACTACGTGAAGACGGCACTCTCCGTTCTCAACATGGGCTTCATGCGCGGCCTGTCCGCCGCCTACATGGAGGCGACCCCGGCCATCAACGACTGGCTGGCGGACCTCGTCGCCGCCGACGAGGTGTTCGCCCGGACCGGCCTGACGATCATCCGCGAGCGGGCCGCGATCGGCTACCGCCACCGCCAGTACGAGGCCGCCACCGACCGGTACTCCCCCTACCGCAAGATGCTCGCCGCCCTGTGGCGCGAGAGCCCCGTCCGGGACCTGGAGCCCGGCCGGCGCCCGGCCACCATGGCCTCGCTGCTGCACACCGACGCCGAGGGCCGCTCCTTCGCGGCCGCGCTGATCGAACAGTCGGGCCTGGCCCCCGAGGTGTGGCTGCGCCGCTACCTGGACGCCTACCTGGTCCCGCTGCTGCACAGCTTCTACGCCTACGACCTGGCCTTCATGCCGCACGGCGAGAACGTCATCATGGTGCTCGACGACAGCGGCACGGTCGAGCGGGTGATCTTCAAGGACATCGCCGAGGAGATCGTCGTCATGGACCCGGAGGCGGAACTGCCCGAGCAGGTCCGGCGCGTGCAGGCCGCCATCCCCGAGGAGGAGCGGCTCCTCTCGATCTTCACCGACGTCTTCGACTGCTTCTTCCGCTTCCTGAGCGCAGGCCTGGCGGAGGCGGAGGTCCTCGGCGAGGAGGCCTTCTGGCGGACGGTCGCCGAGTGCGTCACCGCCTACCGGGAGTCCGTCCCGCATCTCGCGGAGAAGTTCGAGCGGTTCGACATCTTCACCGAGGAGTTCGCGCTGTCCTGCCTCAACCGGCTCCAGCTGCGCAACAACCAGCAGATGGTCGACCTCTCGGACCCGTCGGCGGCGCTCCAGTTCGTCGGCACCCTCCGCAACCCGATCGCCCCCTTCGCCCCGTGACGCCGACCACGTCCGCCACGGCCACCGGGCCGGGAGCCGCGCACCGGCTCCCGGCCCGGTGGCTGATCCTCGCGGTGATCTGCCTCGCGCAGCTCGTCGTGATGCTCGACAACACCGTCCTGAACGTGGCGATCCCCTCCCTCTCCCGGGAGCTGGGCGCGGCCAACGCCGACATCCAGTGGGTCATCAACGCCTACTCGCTCGTCCAGGCCGGCCTGTTGCTGGCCGCGGGCAGCGCAGCGGACCGCTACGGGCGCAAACGGCTGCTGATGGCGGGGCTCGCGCTCTTCGGCGCCGGTTCCCTGGCGGCCGGACTCGCCGGTTCCACCGCCCAGTTGATCGCCGCCCGCGGCGGCATGGGCATCGGCGGGGCCCTGCTGCTGACGACCACCCTGGCCGTCGTCATGCAGGTCTTCGACGCCGAGGAGCGCCCCCGGGCCATCGGCATCTGGAGCGCGGTGAGCGCCCTCGGCTTCGCCGCCGGGCCGCCGATCGGCGGGCTGATGCTGGCCCACTTCTGGTGGGGCTCGCTCTTCCTGCTCAACCTGCCGGTCGTGGTCGTCGGCCTGGTCGCCGTCAAGATCCTCGTCCCGGAGTCGAAGAACCCGGGCGGCGGCCCGCCCGACCTGCCCGGCGCCCTCCTCTCGGCCGCCGGCATGACCGCGCTCGTCTACGCGATCATCCAGGTGCCCGAGTCGGGCTGGGGCTCGGCCGGGGTGCTCGTACCGGCCGCGGCGGCCGCACTCGCCCTGACCGCCTTCGTGCTGTGGGAACGCCGGGTCCGGCACCCCATGCTCGACCTGCACTTCTTCCGCGACCGGAGGTTCGTCGGAGCGGTCTCGGGCGTCGTCCTCATCACCTTCGGCAGCAGCGGCGTGCTCTATCTGCTCACCCAGCAGCTGCAGTTCGTCCGCGGCCACACCCCGCTGGAGGCGGGCCTGCGCATGGTGCCGTTCGCCCTCACCATCGTGGCCCTCAACTTCACGGGCGTCGCCGCCCGCGTGGGCGCGCGCCTGGGCCGGCCGGTGTCCATCGCGGCGGGCATGGCCCTGCTCGCGGCCGGCTTCGCCGTGGTCGCCTGCCTGACGACCGACGCCTACCCCGCCCTGCTGCTCGGCCTGCTCCTCATGGGCGCGGGCTGCGCCCTCGCCAACCCCGCCATCGTCGAGGCGGTCATGAGCGCCATCCCCCAGGACAAGGCGGGCGCGGGCGCGGGCGTCGACGGCACCATGACCGAGGTCGGCAACAGCCTGGGCGTCGCCGTCCTGGGCGCCGTCATGAACTCCCGCTTCACCGCCCTCCTCCCGGCCGCCGCCGCAGGTGCCGCCTCCCTCCCCGCGGCCCGGGCCGCGGCCCCCACGGAGGCGGACCGCACGGCCGTCGTCGACGCCTTCGCCTCGGCCGTCCGCACCGCCCAACTGGCCGGCGCGGCGGCCGTACTGCTGGGCGGATGCGTGGCGGCGCTGCTGCTGTGGCGGGCGGAGCGGGGAGAGACGGGGGTCAGCTGAGCGCGGTGGCGATCCGCACCAGCTCCGCGGCGTGGTCGGCGAGGTAGAAGTGGCCGCCCGGGAAGACGTGCACGGCGAAGGCGCCGGTGGTGACTCCGGCCCACTCCTTCATCTGCACCGCGTCGACCCGGGGGTCGGCGTCGCCGGTCAGGGCGACGACCTCCGCGGCGACCGGGGCGGCGGCGGGGTCCGGCCGGTAGGTGTCGATCAGGTGGTAGTCGTTGCGGATGATGGGGAGCACCATCGCGCGCAGGTCCGGGTCCTCCAGGACCGCGGTCTGCGTGCCGCCGAGCGCGTTCATCGAGGCGATGAGCCCGGTGTCCGTGAGGGGCCCGGCCGCGGCCTCCGCGGGGAACCCGGACAGCCTGCGGCCCGATACGCAGAGCCGGGTCACGTGCGGCACCTGCTGCGCCTCCAGGATGCGCAGGACCTCGTAGGCGACCGCCGCGCCCATGCTGTGGCCGAAGAGGACCGTCTCACGGCCGGCCTCCGCCCGCAGTACCTCCGCCACGGCGGGGGCCAGCTCCTCCATGGAGCCGACGAGCGGTTCGGCGATCCGGCTCTCGCGGCCCGGGTACTGCACGATCTGCAGCTCGACCGCTGCCGGGTCCAGGTGCTGCGCCCAGGTGCGGTAGAAGCTGGCGCTTCCGCCGGCGTGGGGGAAGCAGACGAGGCGGCGGGGGGCTGCCTCGTTGGGCCGGGGGGTTACCAGCCAGGGTGACTTCGTCGACAAGGGGTTCCTTTCCGAGGTTCTTCGGCTGCGGGCCGTCCTTGGTTGCTCGCGCAGTTCCCCGCGCCCCTTCGGGGCTCGAATCCGCTAGCCCAGAACCGCCTCGCCCAGTGGGGTGAGGATATGCACCGCCGCGTTGTGTCTTCGTTCCGTCGCCACGAGTCCCGCCCGGCGCAGCACTCCGATGTGCTGGCTCACCGCGGGGTTGGAGATGCGCAGGCGGCGTGCGATCTCACCGGTGGTGCCGGTCATGCGGAGGCATTCCATGACGTCCGCGCGCGTGCGTCCCAGCAGCGGCGGCAGCGCCGAGTCGGCGGGCTGGTCCTGCCACAAGGACGCGACCGTGGCGGCGTCCTGCGCGACGTTGTAGACGAGGAGCAGCGCACCGTCCCCGCCCGGGGCGGGGTCGAGGATCCGGGGCTGCCGGGCGAAGAACGAGGGCACTAACACGAGCCCCCGTCCCAGCAGTTCCACCTCGCGGTCGGGGCCGTCGTCGGCGACGTGCAGCACCGGCGCCTCCCAGCGGACGGCGGGGTGGATCCGGTTCAGCGCGCACGCCATCCCGCCCTCCAGGACGTCCCGGCCCCGCGCGGTGCGCTCTTTTTCCAGACCGATCGCGATCCGCTTCCAGTAGGGCCGGACGGCCGCCGCGTAGAAGGCGTTTCCCTCGTATTCCCCGGCCGTGGCGGAGAATTGCTCCAGCGCCTCCGCCAGATTCTGCGGGGATTCCGGAGCGCCGCCCGCCGACGGCTGCCGGCGCAGCCGGTCCCTGGTTTTCTTCCGCCACTCCCCGAACACATCGCGCTGCGGCTCCGTGTAGCGCTGCCACGCAAAATATGACTCGACCGCAGGACCCTGCATGTTCATGACGCGAATGCGCGCCAGGTCCTCGACCGAAAGCCGTATGCCGACCAAATTCCCACCCCCGTGCGATCGTCGGCGATCTTACCCAACGGGTGCGGGAGGTCCGAATGCGGGCAGGGGTCAGCTCCGCCATTCCATTGTCACGGGGAGGCTGCTGTAGCCCTGTACCAGGTTGGAACGCATCCACGTAGGTTCAGTGTTCAACTGCACGGACTTCACTTCCTGGGCCAGCAGTTGCACCAGTTCGCGGAGCTCGATACGGGCGAGCGCGGCGCCCAGGCAATGGTGCGGCCCGATTCCGAAACCGAGATGGCGGTTGGGCCTGCGGCCGGGCCGGAAGGCGTCCGGGTCGGGGAAGAGCCGCTCGTCGCGGTTGGCCGCCGAGAGCCAGGCCACGACCGGGTCGCCCTTGCGGATCTCCTGCTCGCCGACCGCGAAGTCCTCGGTGGCGACGCGCAGCACGTGCATGGCGGGCGAGGTCCAGCGGACCACCTCCTCGACCGCGGTGTCGAGCAGTCCGGGGTCCTCCCGCAGTGCGTCCAGGGCCTCCGGGAAGGCGTGCAGGGCGTGGAAGACGCCGGTGATGGAGTGCCGGGTGGTCTCGTTGCCGCCGATCAGCACGTTGTCGCAGTTCATGAGGACGTCGTCGGTGCTCAGCCGGCCGTCCGCGAGCAGCGCGCTGACCAGGTCGTCCCCCGGGTTCGTCGTCCGCTCCTCGATCAATTCATGGAAATAAAACAGAATTTCCATGTGCGCTTCGGCGGGCGTCATCTTGTTGAACGAACCCTCCTCGCCGCCGAAGGCGTGGTTGGTGAGTTCGATCAGCCGCGGCCGGTCGCTCAGCGGAACCCCGATGACCTCGCAGACAATCGCGGCGGGCAGCCGGGGGCCGACCTCCAGCGCGACATCCGTGGTGCCGGCGGACTTCATCCGCTCGACGATCTCCTTGGCCTCGCGCTGCAGAACGGATTCCAGCTCCGGCGCCCGCAGCCGGGAGAGGAAGGGGCCGACGAGCCGCTTGAGCGTCGAGTGCCACTTTCCTTCGGAGACCACCAGCATGCGGCCGCCCGCGTTGTCGGGCTTCTGCGCGTCGAAACCGATCATCATGCCGTGCTCGGAGGTGAACGGCGCTTTGGGGGAGAGCACCGCACTGACGTCCTGGTGCGAGAAGACCGACCAGAAGCCGTTGGGCGAGACGCCGGGTTCGCTCCACACCTTCGCATCCGCGGCGACGTACTCCCGCCACATGGCGAAGCGGTCCTCGGTGGTGTAGAGATCCGGATTTCCCAGATCCATGGTGAATACCTTTCTTTCTACGTCATTTGAGGGCGGAGACGGCTTCCCCGGCGGGCTCGGCCGGCGTCTCCGCCGGCGCCGGTGCCCGGAAGCCGCGCATGGTCGGGCTGAGCACCGCCGACAGCGCGAGGGCCGCCACCACGCCCGCACACGAGAGCAGTCCGGCGGACCGGCCGGCGAGGCCGAAGAGGATGCCGCCGGCCAGCGGGGCGATCGCCCCGCCCGCGCCGCTGACGACGTTGACGACGCTCATCACCCGCCCGCGCTGGGCATCCGGCGTGAGCAGCAACTGGTGGGTGGTGATGGCCGTGTTGGCGGTCGGGGCGGCGAAGGCGATGGCGCCGAGCAGGATCCCGGGCACGTAGCCGCCGGGAGCGAGCGCCATCGCCACGGTGAGCACCGCGAACACCCACAGCACGGTGAAGACGGCGCGCGAGCCGGTGAGCACCCGCTGCAGCACGGGCGCCGCCAGCGCGCCCAGCAGCCCGCCGACCCCGAGCAGGGCCGCCATCATCCCGATGAGGCCGGAGCTCATCCCGCTCGTCTTCGCCGAGGCGATGACGATGAAATAGA
Organism: Streptomyces sp. NPDC002536; assembly: GCF_053594995.1. Taxonomy (NCBI): domain Bacteria; kingdom Bacillati; phylum Actinomycetota; class Actinomycetes; order Kitasatosporales; family Streptomycetaceae; genus Streptomyces; species Streptomyces sp. NPDC002536. The sequence goes on along the minus strand of NZ_JBSFWU010000142.1, from coordinate 3,865 downwards.
TCATGCCGAAGAACAGGTTCGTCGCCGTGGCGTACAGCAGGCTCAGCCGGAGGAAGGGGTGCCGGACGATCCAGCGGATCCCCTGGCTCAACTCCCGTGACAGCTTCCCCTTGTACGACGTGCGGGGACCGGACGACGGCGGCCTCATGAACAGCAGCAGCACGAAGCCGAGCACGTGGGCCAGGCAGCCGGCGGCGAACGGGAAGGCGTTCTTGAGCGCGAGCAGGAAGCCGCCCGCCGAGGTGCCGCCGAGCTGCCCCGCGTAGGTGCGCGCCGAGTTGAGCGCCACCGCTCCCGACAGCTTCTCCTCGGGGACGAGCGTCGGCAGCAGCGCCTCGCCCGCCGCCAGCATCATCGCCGTGGCCGCCCCGTTCACCAGCGCCAGCAGGACGAGCCCGGCCATGGACGGGGCCCCCGTCCACAGGGAGAGCGTCAGGTACCCGAACACCAGGATCTGCGCGGCCTCGCACCCGAGCATGACCGCTCTGCGGTCGTAGCGGTCGGCGACCGCTCCGGCCGGCAGCCCCGTCAGGAACATGGCCACGGCGTCGACGAACCCGATGACACCCGCCCGGGACGGCGACCCGGTCACGGTGAGGACGAGCAGCGGCAGCACGATCACCGAGGTGCTGTAGGCGAATTCGCTGAGGGTCTGGCTCATCCACAGCAAGGTGAAACTGGCCTTACCCGATTGCGGACGGGCCACGGCTTCTCCTTCGTTCGTCGGCGGGGGCAACAGGGGCGGGGGCGCGGGTGGTTCAGCCCAGGACGCGGGAGCGCGAGCGCGTGTGCACGTACGTACGGCGCAGGTCGCGGACCATGCTGGTGCGCTTGAGCCACCGGTCGGTGCCGTCGTAGCGCGGGGTGAAGACGCTCCGGCCGTGGATGACCCGGTAGTTGTCGAGGAAGACGGCCTCCCCCGGGTTGAGCACGACGGCCTCGGTCGCCGCCTCCAGCCGGCCGGCCGCGTCGTCCAGGGCCCGCTCGGCCTCCGGGTCGCCGGGCAGCGGGCTGGTGAAGTCCGCGTCGATCCGCAGGTAGGGGTCCTCCTCCGGGCCGAAGAGCACCGAGGACACCTCGTGCGGTCGCTCGTCGAGGGCGACCGCCCCGCCCGCCTCGCGCATGGCCGCCTCGACGTGCGAGTCGTCCGGGTAGAAGCGGAAGCGGTCGCGGTGGAGCACCTCGCGGACCGGCTCGGGGAAGTCCACGGCGTCCACGCGGGCCACCGTGGTGCCCACCGCGTCCGGGTTGCGCAGGCACATCAGCGCCACGTAGTCGCCGCGGCAGGTGTGGAAGACGTCCTCGGTGTGCAGCGTGAGCTGGACCTCGCTGCTCGCGCTGGTCAGCGACGCCTCCTGGCCCTTGGAAGGGCAGACGTCGTGGACGAGGCGCCCGTTCTGCTGGTTGGTCCAGGCGAACGGGTCGCCCAGGACGGAGGCGACGAGCAGGAGGACGAGCTCCTCGCGCCGGGCCGCCCCCTCCTTCTCCGCCGTCTGCCAGCTCGGCGGGGTCGGCACGAGGTCCTCGCTCACCGGGAGGTTCGCCACCGTGATGACGGCGTCCTCGGCGGCGCGCTCGGCCACCAGGAACTTCCGCAGCCCGACGGGGAGGTTCTCGGCCTCGACCCTGACCTCCTCCGCGTACCCCAGCCAGTCCCAGACGGTATTGCGCGCCAAGAAGGCGTCGGTGATCTGCGCGACCTCTGACTTTTCCGTGTCGTTCAGGACGTAGCGACCCACGGGAAGAACCTTTCCGGGAGAAATTCGAAGAAGAGAGCGGCGCCGCACGGCTAGCGGCCGGACTGCGTCCGCACGGCGATCTCGCGCAGGGCGTCGAGGAGTCGGGCGGCGAGGCGTTCGACGGTGGCGGTCGTGTGGTTGCCGGGCGAGTGGATCCACTCGATCCGCAGCTCGCCCTCGCTCACCGCCGCCACGATGTCGATCAGGTGCGGACGGCCCTGGCCGGGCGCCTGATCGCTGCCGAGCCCGTCCAGCCGGCCACGGACGAGACCGTCCTGGCTGGTGGTGCCGTCCCACTGACCCAGGTAGTTGAAGCTGATCCGCGGCTGCTCCTGCCCGCCCAGCACCCGGCCAGGGCCATCGGGCGCGGAGAGGTGACGCAGCGCGCCGTAGCCCAGACCACGGCCGGGCAGCTTGCGCAGCCTGCTCTTGACGGACTTCAGCGCACGCGACCAGTCGCCCTCGGGGACGTCCAGGGTCACCGGGTAGATGGTGGTGAACCAGCCGACCGTGCGGGACAGATCGACATCGTCGAACAACTCCTCACGGCCATGGCCCTCCAGGGCGATGGTGACCGGGGCACCCGCCCAGTCGCCCAGCACCCGGCCCAGCGCCGCCAGCAGCACATCGTTGATCTGGGTACGGAAGACGGCCGGGACCTGGTGCAGCAGCGCCTCGGTCTCCTCGCGGCCCAGTTGGACGGAGACGGTCTCGGTGCCGCCGTAGGTGTTGGGCTCCGTGCCGTCGACCGGGATCTCGCGGGTGCCGTCCACGCCCTGCCAGTAGGCGAGTTCGTCGTCCAGCCCGCCGGATCGGACGTGGCCGGACAGACGCTCGGCCCACAGCTGGTAGCTGGAGGTCTTCGCACCCAGATCCACCGGACGGCCCTCCGCCAACTGCCCATAGGCCGTGGCCAGGTCCTCCAGGACCACCCGCCACGACACCCCGTCCATGACGATGTGGTGCACGGCCAGGAAGAGGCGCGGCGCGCCCCCGTCCCGGGCCGGGAAGAAGACACCCTTGACCAGTTCGCCCGAGGCCAGGTTCAGCGCCCGCTGGGCCGCCGACGCCGCCTCGTCCGACTCCCCCACCGTCAGCAGGCCTTCGGGTGCCGAGCCGTACTCCTGCACCCACTGCCCGTCCTCGTGGCGGTACCGCATCCGCAGCGCGTCGTGGTGCGCGACCACGGCCGACAGGGCGCGCTCCAGCAGAACAGCTTCCGTCTCCGGCGCCAGTTCGACGTGGAGCGACATGGCGTAGTGGTCCGGGTTCCGATCATGCCCGGCGAAGAACCAGCGCTGGATCGGGGTCAGTTCGACCGTGCCGGACACGGTGTCCTGCACCGCGACGGCGGCCTCGTCCCACTCCACCGCACCGGCCAGGGCCGCCACCGACTGATGGGCGAACATCAGCTTGGAGGTCAGGCGGAGTCCCGCCTGCCGGGCCCGCGAGACGACCTGGATCGACAGGATCGAATCGCCGCCCAGATCGAAGAAGTTGTCGTGGACGCCGACCTTCTCCACACCGAGCACCTCGGACCACACGCCCGCCAAGGCCTCTTCGATCTCCGTACGCGGCGCCACGTACTCGCTGCCCAACTGCTCGGCCTGGACCTCCGGCTCCGGCAGCGAGCGCCGGTCCACCTTGCCGCTCGGGGTCAGCGGCAGCCGCTCCAGGGCGACGAACACCGCCGGGACCATGTAGTCCGGCAGCACCTCGCCCAGGTACGCGCGCAGTTCACCGGTGGACAGTTCCTCGCCGGAGACCACGTAGGCGACCAGGCGGCGATGCCCGTCCGCGCCCTTGTGGGCGACGACCACGGCCTCGTCGATGTGCGGGTGGGCGACCAGGACGGTCTCGATCTCGCCGAGCTCGATGCGGAATCCACGGATCTTGACCTGGTCGTCCGCACGCCCCAGATACTCCAGCGTGCCGTCCGCACGCCAACGGGCCACATCGCCCGAGCGGTACATCCGCTCCCCCGGCTCACCGAACGGATTCGCCGGGAAGCGCTCCTCGGTCAGCTCCGGGCGGTGCAGATAGCCACGCGCCAGACCGCCACCGGCGACGTACATCTCGCCCGGCACACCGATCGGGACCGGCTCGCCCCGCTCGTCCAGCAGGTA
>NZ_JBSFWU010000141.1:0-14561 GCF_053594995.1 Streptomyces sp. NPDC002536 | reverse complement strand
AAGTTGTCCACCCCCCCCCCCCCCGGGGGGCGGGGCCCCCCCCCCCCGAACCTCGACTGCGGGAGCGTCGTGGCTGGTCGCGCAGTTCCCCGCGCCCCTGACGGGGCGCCTTAGGGCCGGGGCTCCGCGCCCGGCGCCAGGGAGCCGCAGAGGGCCGTCTGGGGGACGCCCGTGGTGTACGGGTCCGTGTCCGCCGGGCCGCCTGCCGCGGCCCGCTGGCCGGCCAGCAGCGGCCGCAGGTAGGACGCGTCGTCCGCCGAGCAGGACTCCGGGCCCGCCTGCACCGCGCTCTGCAGCACCTGCACGTGGTGTTCCTGCAGGTCGTCGCGGTCGAAGCGGAACTTCACGGTGCGCCGCACGGTGAACAGCGAGGCCTGGGCCGGCTGCCCGGCCCCCGGCTTCGCCGGGCGCACGGCGTAGACGAAGGTGTGGTCCGCGGAGACCTCCAGCGCGGCCGGCGAGGCCTCGGTGACGGAGAAGACGCCCTGGGTCCGGACGGGCGCGTCCGCGAGGGCGACCTGGGACGGGTCGAAACGGACCAGCCAGCCGGTGGCCTCGTGCAGGCCGTCGTCCGCGGGCCGGTCGAAGCTGCGGTCGAACTGGTCCAGCTGGGCGGGGGTCAGCAGCAGCCGGACGGTCCGCTGGGAGCCCCCGGTGAGCACGGCCGGGTCGAGCGCGGACTTGACCGTGTACTCCTTGGCCGTGGCGAGCGCGGCCATCACGAGGGACTCGGAGAAATTCTGCGTGCGCCGTACGGCCGGAAGGGTGACGCCGTCGGTCCCGTCGCGGAACTGGACGGCCGGACTGTGGTCGAGGAGCGCCCTGGCGTCCCCGCCGGGCACGGCATCGTGCGGGGCGAGCGGGACGAGGGCGACGCGCAGCGGCTCCGCGGAGGGCGGCCTGGGCTCCTTGTAGGGGTGGCGCAGGCCCATGTAGACGGCCGTGCCGAAGGCGAGGGTGATCAATATGACCAGCAGGAGGACCTGGCGCGAGGCGCTCACGCGCACCCAGGCGTGCCGGGTACGGACGGCCGGGGCGTGGTCGTCCATGCGCTCGCGGGCGGAGAACTCCCGGAGCCGGGCAGCACGGACGAACGATTCGTCGAAGACGACGGATCGGTACTCTTCGTCGCCACCTCCCGGGGCACCCTCGGGCGTGCCCTCAGGTGGGTCTCCAGGCCCGTCCATACCTCAAGAGTAGGTCCGTCGGGGCTTCGGTAAACGCGCTGGTACGCGACAAGTTCTGACGAAAATTCACGCTGTCGGGTGAACGGATGCCGGTTCCGCTTACGGGCGTGCAGGGCCTTGGCCAAGCCCTGGGCGGCGGTCAGCCCCGGCGTGGTGCGGCCGGGGCGGCCGGGGGCTCCGAGTCGGCCGAGACGGACGGGAGCGGCCCCGCGGGCGCACCCGCGCCCGTGGTGGCGGTCGGCGGGACGGGCTCCTGGTCCCCGGCGGAGGCGGCACCGCGGTAGACGGCGGCGAAGGCGAGGGCGACCACGCCTATGCCCATGATCACGGCGAGCACCCAGGCCACCGGGCGCCGCCAGCGGGCGTGGCCCCGGTAGGGGCCCCGGGCATTGCCGTAGCGCCCGTAGGGGCCGTAGGCGTCGTCGGGGTCGAGGCCGTGGGCGAGGCCGGGCAGCTCCATCGCCCGGCCCGGGCGGAAGCCGTCCCCGGCGGCCTCCTCGTACGGGTCGTCGTCGGCGGGGCCGCCGCCGGAGCGGGCCCGGTCGGCGGCGAGCATCCGCTCGGCCGCCGAGGGCTCGTGGATCGCGGCGGCCCGCACGAACTCCTCGTCGAAGACCACGGAGGCGAACGGGTCGTCCGCGCCCCCGCGGCAGTGGCTGTCGGGCTCCTCGCCGTCCGGGAACGGCCTGCCCCCCACGTCGTCCGGCACCCGTTCAGAGTAGACCCGAAGCGGCCAATCCGCGCGGGGCGTACGGGAATTCGCGGTACCGCCGGCGTTCGGGTGCGGGTCGTCGGTGGCTGATCGCGCAGTTCCCCGCGCCCCTGTCGGGGCGCGAGTCGGGGCGCGGGTGCGCCTAGCGCCGCGTGTGGCCGTCGCCCGTGACGATGTACTTCGTCGACGTCAGCTCCGGCAGGCCCATCGGGCCGCGGGCGTGCAGCTTCTGCGTGGAGATGCCGATCTCGGCTCCGAACCCGAACTGGCTTCCGTCGGTGAACCGCGTCGAGGCGTTGACGGCGACCGTCGTGGAGTCCACGAGCTGGGTGAAGCGGCGGGCGGCGGCCTGCGAGGTCGTGACGATGGCCTCGGTGTGGCCGGAGGTCCACAGCCGGATGTGGCGTACGGCCGCGTCCAGGTCGTCCACGACCGCGGCGGCGATGTCGTACGACAGGTACTCGGTCTCCCAGTCCTCCGCGGTGGCGGGCACCACCGTGGCCGGGGAGCCCTCCGCCAGCTCCAGCACCCGCTCGTCGCCGTGCACGGTCACCCCGGCCTCGGCGAGGGCGGCCAGGGCGAGCGGCAGGAAGCGATCGGCGATGTCCCGGTGCACCAGCAGGGTCTCGGCGGCGTTGCAGACGCTGGGGCGCTGGGCCTTGGAGTTGATCAGGATCTCGACGGCCATGTCGAGGTCGGCCTCGGCGTCGACGTACACGTGGCAGTTGCCGGTGCCCGTCTCGATCACCGGGACCGTGGACTCCTGGACGACCGTGCGGATCAGCGAGGCGCCGCCGCGCGGGATCAGCACGTCGACCATGCCGCGGGCGCGCATCAGCTCCCGCACCGACTCGCGGCTCTCCCCCGGCACCAGCTGCACCGCGTCCGCGGGCAGCCCGGCGCCGCCGACCGCGTCGCGGATCACCCGCACCAGGGCGGTGTTGGAGACGTAGGCGGAGGACGAACCGCGCAGCAGCACGGCGTTGCCGGACTTCAGGCAGAGCGCGGCGGCGTCGACCGTGACGTTGGGACGGGCCTCGTAGATGATGCCGACGACGCCCAGCGGGACGCGCACCTGGCGCAGGTCGATGCCGTTGGGCAGGGTCGAGCCGCGCACGACCTCGCCCACCGGGTCGGGCAGCGCCGCCACGTCGCGGACGTCCTTGGCGATGGCGCGCACCCGCTCGGGGGTGAGGGTGAGCCGGTCGACGATGCTCTCACTCGTGCCCGCGGCCCGGGCCTTCGCGACGTCCTCGGCGTTGGCGTCGACGATCTCGCGGGTGCGGACCTCCAGCGCGTCGGCGATGGCCAGCAGCGCCTCGTCCTTCACCGACCGCGGCAGTGGCGCCAGGTCGGCGGCCGCGGCGCGGGCGCGGTAGGCGGCACGCAGAACGGGCGACTGCGGCATGGGGTCGGCGAGGGGGGAGGGGAAAACGCTGCTCATGGCTCCGCAGCCTAACCCTTGCGCCGGGGGCGGTCGGGGGGATTCCACGGTGCGGGACGCCCGCCCGGGCGGTGCGTGTTCGGCTGCGGGTTCGTCGTGGCTTGTCGCGCAGTTCCCCGCGCCCCTTACGGGGCGCGGCCTGACGGGGCGTGAGCCCCCTCTCAGAACGGGTGGACGCCCACCGGGGTTGCCGGGAGGGGGCCGTGGCCCTCGGCGATGCGTTGGTGGTAGGTCTCGCGGTCGATGACCTCCAGGCCGACGATCTCCCACGGCGGGAGCCGGGCCGTGGAGCGGTGCTCGCCCCACAGCCGCAGCGCGACGGCGGCCGCGTCGTGCAGGTCGCGCGCCTCCTCCCAGTACCGGATCTCGGCGTGGTCGTTGGCGTAGCGGCTGGTCAGCAGGAACGGATGGTCGTGCGCGAGCTGTTCGAGCGCCCGCCGGACCTCCTTCAGCGGCGCCTCGCTGCCCGAGACGCTGAGGGTGATGTGCCACAGCCGCGACACGTCGCCGGGCCTCTCACCGCCCTTCCGGCTCGCAGGGTCCGGCGTGCCGGACCCGACGCTGGTCAGTGTGCGCTCCGCCGTCCCCTTGGGCTGCGCCCCTGGGCGCCCTCGTCTCACCGGCGGCCTCCCGTTGATCGCTGCTCCGCACGCGTGGGGCGGAGCCGTGCCGTGCTGGTTCTCGTTGTGCTGCCGTACCTCAAAGTTGACCAGTCGGCGGGCGGCGGTGTGGGGGTTTTGCGGAAAGGGCCGAGGAAAGGCTCTGCTGACCGGCGGTTCCCGGCCCGCGTGCCCCCCGTATGACGTCCGTCAGCGGCGCAGCACGACGAGGTCGTCCCGGTGCACGACCTCGCGCTCGTACTCGGGGCCCAGCTCGGTCGCGAGCTCGCGGGTCGAGCGGCCCAGGAGCTGCGGGATCTCCCCCGCGTCGAAGGCGACGAGCCCCCGCGCGACGGCGTGGCCCGTGGTGTCCCGCAGCTCGACGGGGTCGCCCGCGCTGAACTCGCCCACGACGGAGGCGATGCCCGCGGGCAGCAGCGAGCCGGTGCCCTCGACCACGGCCTTGACGGCGCCGTCGTCCAGCACCAGGGCGCCGCGCGGGGCGGAGGCGTGGGCGAGCCACAGCAGGCGGTCTGCGGAGCGGCGGCCGGTGCGGTGGAAGAACGTGCCGGTGGCCCGCCCGCGCAGGGCGGCGTCTGCCTGGCTGGCGGAGGTGAGCACCACGGGGATGCCGGCGGCGGCCGCGATCCGGGCCGCCTCGACCTTGGTGACCATGCCGCCCGTGCCGACGCCCGCCTTGCCGGCGCTGCCGATGGTGATGCCCTCAAGATCCTGCGGACCGTGCACCTCGGCGATCCGCGAGGTGCCCGGGGTGCTGGGGTCGCCGTCGTAGAGGCCGTCGACGTCCGACAGCAGGATCAGCAGGTCGGCGCGGACCAGGTGGGCGACGAGGGCGGCGAGCCGGTCGTTGTCGCCGAAGCGGATCTCGTCCGTGGCGACGGTGTCGTTCTCGTTGACGACCGGCACGGCGCCCATCGCCAGCAGCTGGTCCAGCGTGCGGCGGGCGTTGCGGTAGTGCGCGCGGCGGCTGGTGTCGTCGGTCGTCAGCAGCACCTGGCCGACGCGGCGGCCGTAGCGGGCGAAGGAGGCGGTGTAGCGGGCGACGAGCAGGCCCTGGCCGACGCTGGCGGCGGCCTGCTGCCGGGCCAGGTCGCGCGGACGGCGGTCCAGGCCGAGCGGGGCGAGTCCGGCGGCGATGGCTCCCGAGGAGACCAGCACGATCTCCTTCGCGGCCGTGTTCGCGGGGTTCGCGGGTTCCTGTTCGCGCAGCGTCCGGGCCAGCACGTCGACCAGCGCGTCAACCCGGTCCGCGTCCAGTCCCCCGCCCGCGGTGGTGAGTGACGAGGATCCCACCTTGACCACGATTCGGCGGGCGTCCCGGACCTCCTGCCGCGTCCCCCGCTGCTCCCCTGCCCCTGTCACGTACGTACACCCCTGTGGTCGCCGGTCGTGCTGTGTATTTCAGGCAGGCAAATCTACAGGTTGACGAAGTGTGGTCGTTCGACCCTGTTTGACTGCTGCTGCGGTATCGGAAGATTGCTCCCGGACCGGCGCCCGTCATACGGTCGGTGGTCGACCCCGTCGTTCCGCCCCTGCGCTACGGCGGAACAAATCCCCCCACAGCCGCCCAGACGCGTCCTATATCTCCGTCTCCAGTCCTCCTGCCAGGAGCCCTCCCAGTGCCTTCTGCCGGAACAGCCCCCCGCCGAGCAGCGCAGCTCGCGGCGCTGCTCGCGATGCTGGCGTTCTTCGCCGCCCAGTTCGTGGGGGCGCTGCTGCCCCAGGCGGCCCTGCTGGTCGCCGCCTCGACAGCGGGCCTCGCCCTCGACCTCCACCTGCAGCACCGCGACCCCGGCCTGCTCTCGCTGCTCGGCAAGATCCGCTTCGACGTCATGGTGCGGCAGCTGCTGCGCGACGTGCTGATCCTGGTCGGGCTCCTGCGCCTCAACAGCGACAACTCCCTGCGCGGCTACACCACGGTCGTCTCCGGGCTGGTTCTCTTCTACGGCGCGCACCTCGCCTGCCAGGCGCTCGCGATCGTCGTCAAGCGCAGCCGCACCCTGCCGTTCGTCACCCGCAACATCGACACCGACGGACTGCACCTGACCGCCGCGCCGCCACGCCTGCTGTACCGCCAGCACGGCCGACGGCTGCTGCGCTTCGCCGTCGCCCCCACCGTCGGCCTGCTGCTCACGGTGGCCACCTCGGACACCGTGTGGGCCGAGACCGGGGTCGCCACGGGCGTGCTGCTCGCCGTCGCCGGCACCGTGCACCTCGCCGCCTGGCTCAAGCCGGAGAAGCGCATCGCCGACGAGAAGCAGGCGCTGGAGTGGCTCGACCGGTGGCTCGCGGACTACAAGCCCACCGTCGGCATGTACTTCTCCGGCGGCACCACCTCGGCCTACCAGGCCAACATGTGGCTCTCGACGCTCGCCGAGCTCGACGGCAAGCCGGTCATCGTGCTGCGCGAGCGCTTCATGGTGCAGAAGATCGAGGCCACGGATGTGCCCATCGTGTGCATCCCCAAGGTCGTCCACCTGATGGCCCTGGAGAAGTCCGCGCTGAAGATCATGCTGCACCCCGCGAATTCCGGCAAGACCTCGCAGGTGCTGCGGATGCCGTCGATCAAGCACGCCTTCACCAACCACGGCGAGAGCGACAAGCTCTCCAGCTGCAACCCCTACTCCAAGGCCTACGACGAGGTCTGGGTCGCCGGCCCCGCCGCCCGCGAGCGCTACCAGCTCGCCGACATCGGCGTCGAGGACAAGGACGTCGTCGAGGTCGGCCGCCCGCAGCTCGCCCCGATCCTGCCGTGCAGCACGACGCCTCCCGGCGAGGACGAGTACGTCACCGTGCTGTACGCGCCCACCTGGGAGGGCTGGGACGGCAACCCGGGCAACACGTCCGTCATGCTCGCCGGTGAGAACATCGTGCGCGGGCTGCTGGCCGACCCCAAGGTCCGCCTGCTGTACAAGCCGCACCCGATGACCGGTTCGGTCGACCCGCGCGCCGGACAGGCCGACGAGCGCATCCAGGCCATGATCCGCGAGGCCAACTCCCGCCGCAGCGGCCCCCGTCCCGGCCCCGAGGCCGCGGCCGAACTGGCCCGCCGCGCGACCGAGCTGGAGGCCCTGACCACCAGCGCCTTCCGGGACAGCGCGGATGAAATCGAGCGCATGCTGCTGCAGAGCACCCCGGAGCCGGGCCGTGCGGCGGGCGTCGCGGACGCCACCGCGGCCTGGGAAGCGGCCTATTGGGCCTCGCTGCCGGAGTGGGAGCACCAGATCATCACGGCCGCGCGGCCGTCGCTCTTCAGCTGCTTCAACCAGTCGCAGCTGCTCGTCAGCGACGTGTCGAGCGTGGTCTCGGACTACCTGATCAGCGAGAAGCCGTACGCGGTCGCGAACACGAGCGGGATGGGCGAGGACGAGTTCCGGGCGAACTTCCCGACCGTGAGCGCGGCGACGATCCTCACCCCGGAGGCGTCGGAGATCGCGGGCCTGCTGGCCGCCGTGCGCGACCCGGCGCAGGACGAACTGGCAGCTGCGCGCAGCGAGTTGAAGGTCCAGCTGCTGGGGCCGTCGGACCCGCCGTCGCTGGTGCGGTTCAACCGGGCGGCGCTGGCCCTGGCGGCCGAGGCCGACGCCCGTGAGGCGCGGATGGCGGAGCGGGCCTCGGCCGTGCCCGCACCGCGGGAGGCCGTGGAGGCCGGACAGCGGAGCTGAACTTCCGTACGACAAACGCCTGAGGGGCGGGACGATGTGAATCGTCCCGCCCCTCAGGCGTTCAACGGACTTACTCCCCGAACGGGTTGAAGCCCTCGTACTCGCCCTCCGCCTCGTCCCGCTCGGCCTGGCGGTCGCGGCGGCGCTGCGCGGCCGGACGCGGGGCCTCGAAGCGGTGGTCCTCACCGCGGCGGCCCAGCATCTCCGCACCGGCGGCCATCGTCGGCTCCCAGTCGAAGACGACCGCGTCCTCCTCGCTGCCGATCGCGACGCCGTCGCCGGACCGCGCACCGGCCTTCATCAACTCCTCCTCGACACCGAGGCGGTTGAGGCGGTCGGCGAGGTAGCCGACGGCCTCGTCGTTGTTGAAGTCGGTCTGGCGCACCCAGCGCTCCGGCTTCTCGCCGCGCACGCGGTAGATGCCGTCGTCCTCCAGCGTGACCGTGAAGCCCGCGTCGTCCACGGCCTTCGGGCGGATGACGATCCGGGTCGCCTCCTCCTTCGGCTTGGCGGCACGCGCCTCCGCGACGATGCCGGCCAGGGCGAAGGAGAGCTCCTTCAGGCCCTCGCGGGAGATCGCCGACACCTCGAAGATGCGGTAGCCGCGCTCTTCCAGCTCGGGGCGGATCATCTCGGCGAGGTCCCGGCCGTCGGGGATGTCGACCTTGTTGAGGACGACGAGACGCGGCCGGTTGTCCAGGCCGCCGTACTCCTTGAGCTCCGCCTCGATGACGTCGAGGTCGGTCAGCGGGTCGCGCTCGGACTCCAGCGTGGCGGTGTCCAGGACGTGCACGAGCACCGAGCAGCGCTCGACGTGCCGCAGGAACTCCAGGCCCAGGCCCTTGCCCTGGCTGGCGCCGGGGATCAGACCGGGGACGTCGGCGATGGTGTAGACGGTGGAACCGGCCGTGACCACGCCGAGGTTCGGCACCAGGGTGGTGAACGGGTAGTCCGCGATCTTCGGCTTGGCAGCCGACAGCACCGAGATCAGCGAGGACTTGCCCGCGCTCGGGTAGCCCACGAGGGCCACGTCGGCGACGGTCTTCAGCTCCAGGACGATCTCCTGGGCGTCGCCGGGCACGCCCAGCAGCGCGAAGCCGGGGGCCTTGCGGCGGGCCGAGGCCAGCGCGGCGTTGCCGAGGCCGCCACGGCCGCCCTGGGCGGCGATGAAGCGGGTGCCCTGGCCGACGAGGTCGGCGAGCACGTTGCCGTGCCTGTCCTGGACGACGGTGCCGTCCGGGACGGGCAGGACGAGGTCCGTGCCGTCCTTGCCGGAGCGGTTGCCGCCCTCGCCGGGCTTGCCGTTGGTGGCCTTGCGGTGCGGGCTGTGGTGGTAGTCCAGGAGCGTCGTGACGGACTGGTCGACGACCAGGATCACATCGCCGCCACGGCCGCCGTTGCCGCCGTCGGGGCCGCCGAGCGGCTTGAACTTCTCACGGTGGACGGAGGCGCAGCCGTGGCCTCCGTTACCCGCGGCGACGTGCAGCTCGACGCGGTCCACGAAGGTGGTCATAGCGGTGTGCCTCCAGGTACTACTACGGGTCCGTACGGGATGTGTACGGAATTGTCTTTGTTGTAACGCAGCGAGGGCGGACCCGCTTCCCCAGGGCCGGGGAAGGGAGGTCCGCCCTCGTGTGTCGCTCGTATCGCTATCGCTCTACGGAGCCTGTATCAGGTGAGTGATCAGGCAACCGGAACGATGTTGACGACCTTGCGGCCACGGTGGGTGCCGAACTGCACCGCACCGGCGTCCAGCGCGAACAGGGTGTCGTCGCCACCGCGACCCACACCGGCGCCCGGGTGGAAGTGGGTGCCGCGCTGGCGGACCAGGATCTCACCGGCGTTGACGAGCTGACCGCCGAAGCGCTTCACGCCGAGCCGCTGGGCGTTCGAGTCGCGACCGTTCCGAGTGGACGATGCGCCCTTCTTGTGTGCCATGTGTTCTCAGTCCCTTACTTCGCCGGAGCGTCGATGCCGGTGATCTTCAGCGCGGTGTGCAGCTGGCGGTGGCCGATGCGCTTCTTGTAGCCGGTCTTGTTCTTGTACTTCTGGATCCGGATCTTGTCGCCCTTGTGGTGGTCGACAACCTCGGCCTGGACCTTCACGCCGGCCAGGACCCACGGGTCGCTGGTGACAGCGTCACCGTCGACGACCAGCAGCGTGGAGAGCTCGACGGTGTCGCCGACATTGCTGGTGGAAATACGGTCAACCTCGATGACGTCGCCGACAGCAACCTTCTGCTGACGGCCGCCGGTGCGCACGATCGCGTACACGCGGAACTCTCTCTCGCTCAGGAACGGGACCTCTGATGCCAGCCACTCGCACGGGCAGGGCCCGTGACTGTCCTTGCGGGGACGAGCGGCCTCCCCCGACGGAGCGGGAGGTGTTTGCTCAGGGGTTTCGGCGTCGCACAGGTTTGCACAGACACCGACGGTCAAGGTTACGGGGCCTCGACCAGGGGGTCAAACCGGGCCCCTCGCCGGGGTGGCCGCTCCGCGGCGGGGTGCCCGGCGCGGGGTTCCCCCGAAGAGGCGGCCCCCTCCGTGGCCCCCGGTGCCCAGGTGGCCTTGGCACCGCCGGACTGCGCCGCGGGAGCTGAGCACCATTGCGGCGGAGTGAAGACGCGTGGCTGCCTCTTCACTCCGCGGGCGGCGCCGGGTGACCCGGGCGGGGGTCCGGGGGCGGAGCCCCCTGGGGGTACCTCTTGGGGGCACCCCCAGCGGTAGCTGGGGGAGAAACGGGAAGGGGCGGGTCAGGGGCGGAACAACGCCACCCGACCCGCCCCGGACCCTCGGGCGTCAGTCCTCCGCGACGGCCTTCTTCGCCGTCTTCTTGGCGGCGGTCTTCTTGGCCGTGGCCTTCTTCGCCGTCGCCTTCTTGGCAGTCGTCGTCTTCTTGGCGGCTGCCTTCTTCGCCGTCGTCTTCTTCGCCGTGGCCTTCTTGGCGGCCGTCTTACGGGCCGTCTTCTTGGCCGGGGCGGCCTCCTCGACGGCTTCCGCCTCGACCTCCGCCACGACCTCGGCCTCGGCGGCCGCAGCTTCCGGCTCCGGCTCCGCAGCCGCTGCGACGACCACGACGGCCGTCTCCTCGGCACCCTCCGGCGCACCCGCCGGAGCGGACACCCTGCGGGTCGCCCGGCGCCGCGCACGGGGCGCCGCCACCGGGGCTTCGGCCTCGGCCACGACCTCGGGCTCGGCGGCCGGTGCCACCGGCTCGGCCGGGGCGGGAGCCGCGGCCACGACGACCTCGGGCTCGGCCGGCGCCGCCGGGGCCGACACCTTGCGGGTCGCCCGGCGCCGCGTACGGCCACCACGGGCGACCGCAGCGGCCTCCGCCTCGGCGGGGCTGCCGAACCACTCGTCGTCACCCGCGACGGACGGCACGAGCTCCGCCTCCGTCACCGGGACCGGCTCCAGCTCGGGCGCGGCCTCAGCGGCCTCGACAACCTCAACTGCCTCCGCAGCCTCGGCAGGCGCAGCCGGCACCGGCGCCGCCTTGCCCTTCTTCTTGCCGCGCTTGCCGCCGCCACCGCCGCCGCCGACCGTGGTCGGCTGGTCCATGTGGACGATGACGCCGCGGCCGTTGCAGTGCACGCACTGCTCGGAGAAGGACTCCAGCAGGCCCTGGCCCACCCGCTTGCGGGTCATCTGGACCAGACCCAGCGAGGTCACCTCGGCGACCTGGTGCTTCGTGCGGTCCCGGCCCAGGCACTCCAGCAGGCGCCGCAGCACCAGGTCCCGGTTGGACTCCAGCACCATGTCGATGAAGTCGATCACGATGATGCCGCCGAGGTCGCGCAGCCGCAGCTGACGCACGATCTCCTCGGCCGCCTCCAGGTTGTTCCTGGTGACCGTCTCCTCCAGGTTGCCGCCCTGGCCGGTGAACTTGCCGGTGTTGACGTCGACCACGACCATCGCCTCGGTCCGGTCGATGACGAGCGAACCGCCGCTCGGCAGCCAGACCTTGCGGTCCAGCGCCTTCATCAGCTGCTCGTCGATCCGGTACGTGGCGAAGACGTCGACGTCCGACGTCCACTTCTGCAGGCGGTCCACGAGGTCGGGCGCGACCTGCGAGACGTAGCCGTGGATGGTCTCCCAGGCGTTGTCGCCGCTGACGATGACCTTGGAGAAGTCCTCGTTGAAGATGTCGCGGACGACCCGGACCGTCATGTCCGGCTCGCCGTACAGCAGGGTCGGGGCGTTGCCGCTCTTCGCCTTCTTCTGGATCTCCTCCCACTGCGCCTGCAGACGCTCGACGTCACGGCGCAGCTCGTCCTCGCTCGCACCCTCGGCGGCGGTGCGCACGATGACGCCCGCGTCCTCGGGGACGATCTTCTTGAGGATGGTCTTCAGACGCGCCCGCTCGGTGTCGGGCAGCTTGCGGCTGATACCGGTCATCGAGCCCTCGGGCACGTAGACCAGGTAGCGGCCGGGCAGCGAGACCTGGCTGGTGAGCCGGGCGCCCTTGTGACCGATCGGGTCCTTGGTGACCTGGACGAGCACGGACTGGCCGGACTTCAGCGCGGTCTCGATGCGGCGCGGGCCGCTGCCCATGCCGAGCGCCTCGAAGTTGACCTCGCCCGCGTACAGGACCGCGTTGCGGCCCTTGCCGATGTCGACGAACGCGGCCTCCATGGACGGCAGAACGTTCTGGACCTTGCCCAGGTAGACGTTGCCGACGTAGCTGGCGGCCTGCTCCTTGTTGACGAAGTGCTCGACGAGGACGTTGTCCTCCAGCACGCCGATCTGGGTGCGGTCGCCGTTCTCGCGGACGACCATCACGCGCTCGACGGCCTCACGGCGGGCCAGGAACTCGGCCTCCGTGATGATCGGCACCCGGCGGCGGCCCTGCTCGCGCCCCTCGCGGCGGCGCTGCTTCTTGGCCTCCATGCGGGTCGAGCCCTTGATGGACTGCACCTCGTCGAAGCCCGTGCCGCCCTCGGTACGCGGGCGCGGCTCGCGGACCTTGACGACGGTGCGCTCGGGCTCGTCCGCACCCGGCTCGGCGTCCACGGCCTCGCCGCTGCGGCGACGACGGCGGCGACGGCGACGGCTGCCGGCGGACCCGGAGACGCCGGCCTCCTCCTCGGCCTCCTCGGGCTCTTCCTCGGCTTCCTCGGGCTCCTCGCCCTCGGCGGCCTGCGGCTCCTCCTCGTAGCCCTCGGCTTCCGCGGACTCGCCCCGGCGACGGCGACGGCCACCACGGCGGCGACGGCGCGACGGGCGCTCGCCCTGGTCCTCCTCCGCCTCCTCGGCGGCCTCGGCCTCCTCCGGCTCCTCCTCGGCGGCCGGCTCGACGACCGGCGCCTCGACGGGCTCACCGCGGCGGCGGCGACGGCGCCGTCCGCCCGCGGCGGGGGCCGGGGCCTCGGCGACGGCCTCCTCCTCGGCCGGCTCCTCCTCCGGCACGGTGACGGCAGCGGCAGCGGCGGTCTCCGGCGTCTGGAACATCGGCTCGGCGAAAACGGGTGCCTGGAACACGGCCGACGGCGGCCGCACGGCCCGCCGACGGGTGCGGCCCGTGGCGGCACCGGGCTCCTCGGCGGTCTCCACGGCAGCCTGCGGCGCACCGGCGGGGGCGGCGGCACGACGGCTCGCACGACGGCGACGCGGCTCCTCCACGGCCTCCTCGGCCTGCGGCTCCTCCGCGACGGCCTCGGCGGTCTGCGGGGCGCCGGCGGGCGCACCGGCGCGACGGACCGCGCGGCGGCGGGCGCGGCCCTCGGCGGGAGCCTCCGCCTCCTCGGCAGCGGCCTCCTCGACGGCCTCCGGGGCACCGGCCGGAGCGGCGGCGCGACGGCTCGCACGGCGACGGCGCGGCGCCTCCTCGGCCTCCGGCTCCTCCACGACGGCCTCGGCAGCCTCGACGGCCTGCGGCGCACCGGCCGGAGACGTCACCCGGCGGGTCACGCGGCGGCGACGGGGCGCCTCCGCAGCTGCGGCCTCGGTGGCCTCCTCGCGGGTCTCCTGCACCTGTGCCTCCTCGGCAACGGCCGCTGCAGCGGCCTGGGGCGCGCCGGCGGGCGCGGTGGCACGGCGGCGCGGACGCACCGGCGCGGCTACGGCCTGCTGCACCTGCGGCTCCTCCTCGGAGACCGCGGCGACGGCAGCCGGCTCGGCGACGACGGCCTCGGCGGTCTCCACGACGGCCACGGGCGCGGCGGCCGGGCGGGTCGCACGGCGACGGCCACGGGCGGGCGCGGCGACGACGGCCTCCGGCTCCTCCTCGGCGGCCTGCTCGACGACGGCCTCGCCACCCCGCGGGGCACCGGCCGGAGCAGTGGCCCGGCGGCGCGGACGGCCCGCGGACGCGGACTCGGCGGCAGCCTCGACCGGGACCTCGGTCTCGACCTCGGCAACGACCTGCTCGGCGGCCGGAGCAGTCACCCGGCGGGTGGCACGACGGCGCGGACGGGCGGGGGCCTCGGCAGCCTCCTCGGCTGCGGGCGCCTCGGGCGCGGCAACCGCACGGGTCGCACGACGACGCGGACGAGCAGGCGTCTCCTCGGCGGCCTCGGCCGCGGGCTCGGCCGTCACAGCCTCCTCCGCACCCTGCGGGGCACCGGCCGGAGCGGTCGCCCGGCGGGTCGCACGGCGGCGCGGACGGGCGGGGGCCTCTTCGGCAACCTCGGCGACGGGCTCGGCCGTCACGGCCTCGACGGCCTCGGGCTCGGCCGGAGCAGCGGCCTTGCGCGTGGCGCGACGGCGCGTACGGGCAGGCTCGGCGGCCTCGGCAGCCGCTTCGGCGGCGGGCTCGGCAGCGGGCGCCTCGGGCGCGGCAGCCGCACGGGTCGCACGGCGACGCATACGAGCGGGCTTCTCCTCGGCGGCCTCGGGGGCCCCTACGGGCCACTGTCCGCCGCCGACCGCGACTTCGTCACCCGGGTCCGGCAGGCCGGCCTGTGGGAGATGCCGGCCGGGCAGCAGGCCATGG
>NZ_JBSFWU010000140.1:0-15158 GCF_053594995.1 Streptomyces sp. NPDC002536 | reverse complement strand
TATTTTCAGCGTTGTACTATTACGTTGGGCAGTCGGTGCCCCCCGGGCGGGGCCCCGGGGAACTGTGCGATCAGCCACCGACGGCCTGCAGCCGACGCACCACCCCAGAGGTCCGGGACGTCGGCTGCGGGCGCATCGTGGCTTGTCGCGCAGTTCCCCGCGCCCCTTCGGGGCGCCCCCCTAGAACCCCCGCGTCCGCTTGGCGGCACGCCGGCCGGCGCCCGCTCCCGGGATGCGGATGAACAGGCGGGCCATCTCCGAACCGAGGTTGACCCCGATCGCGATGGCCAGTGCCAGCGCCGCCGCCTTGGTGAGGCCGGCGATGCCCGTGTTCAGGTCGTTCTTGGCGAAGTTCAGCAGCGCGAAGTACACCGCGCTACCGGGCAGCAGCGGCCCGATCGCCGCCGTGACGTACGGCAGGGCCGACGCGTACCGGTAACGGGCCATCAACTGCCCGAAGAGGCCGACGAGCCCGGCCGCCACGGCCGTGGCCGGCACCGTGTCGAGCCGTACGGTGTCCGCGAGCGCCCCGTAGACGACCCATGCGACCCCGCCGTTCAGGGTCGCGTACAGCACCGTGGAACGTTCCTGCTGGAGCAGCACCGCGAAGGCGAAGCACAGCAGCATGGCCGCGATCGTCTGGACGACCGGCCGCACCTGGCGTTCCAGCGCCGCCTCCGGGTTGAGCGTCGCGCCGCCGATGTGCACGCCCCCGTAGAGCACCATCAGCACACCGCAGACGATGCCCGCGATCAGGTAGCCGACCTCCAGCAGCCGGGCCGCGGCGGTGATGTAGAAGCCCGTCAGGCCGTCCTGCACGCCCGCCACCAGGGCCCGCCCGGGGATCAGGGCGAACAGCCCGCCGGTGATCACGGCCGAGGCCTGGACGTGGACGTACGAGTGCGCCGCGCTGAGCGCGACACCCATCGCGGCGGGCGCCATGGCCGCGGCGACGAACTGGTAGAACTCCGGCAGTCCGCGCCCCGCCGCCAGCCAGGCGAGCCGGTCGCCGAGCATGGCCCCGGCCATCGCCGCGAGGAAGACCACGACGCCGCCGCCCACGAGCATGCTCGCCGCGCCGGCGAGCAGCCCCGCGGCGGCGGTCAGCGCCCAGGACGGGTACGGGTGGCGGTTGCGGCGGATCTCGGCGAGGCGCCCGTACGCCTCCTCCAGGGTCAGGCCCTGGCCCTCCGAGGTGATGTCGTGGACGAGCCGGAAGACGGCGGACAGCCGGGTGTAGTCGGTGCCGCGGCGGCGCACGGTGCGGCCGACGGTCACCGGGTCGTCGACGAGGGACGCCTGATAGCTGACGGACAGCTGGGTGAAGGTGACGGTCGGCTCGCAGCGGCCGAGCCCGTAGGCGTGCGCGACGCCGTACATCGCGGCCTCCACGTCCTCCGCGCCCTCGCCGCCCGCGAGCAGCAGCTCGCCGATGCGCAGCGTCAGGTCGAGGACGCGGGGGACGGCCGGCCCGGTCTCGCCCTCGGCCTTCTCGCCGCGCTCCGGCACCGGCCGCTCCGCCACGGGCATGCGCAGCATGGTGCGCATGCGGTCCTGCCAGGGCTCCTCCTTGGTGAGGCTGACCCGGGGTATGCCGTAGGCCGGGGTGAAGGCGTGGTGGCCGGCCGGGGGCGTGGTGCCCGCGGGGAGAGTGAAGGCCGAGCGCTCCGAGCGGTTGCCCGACTCGGCGGCGATGCCTTGCGGCAGGGCGAACTCGGAGGTGGGGTGCTCGTCCTCGGGAGGCTGTGGCAGCGGCACCCCCAGGGGCGGCGTGAAGGCGCTGTGCGCCTCGTCGGAGTGCGGTTTCCGGTCCTCTCCCGGTGCTCCGTCCGGGTCGCCGCCCCACTGCCGATCCGCCACCACGCGCTCCTCGTCGTGTCCTCGGGAGTCTCCTGCCCCTAGGGCCACGATGCACGATGGGCCGGACGGCCGCTCAACGGGGGGCCGCCTATCCGGAATGCCGGGCTCAGCGGCGCGCGTGCCGCCCGCGCTGCACCGGCATCGGGCGCTCCCCGTCGTCCCCGGCCTTCTTCGCCTTCGAGCGGGCCCGCAGGAACTCGATGGCGATCGGCACCACCGAGATCAGCACGATGGCGACCAGCATCGCCTCGATGTTCTTGCGGACGAACTCGATCTGGCCGAGCACGGCGCCCAGCAGCGTCACGCCGGCGCCCCAGAGCGTGCCGCCGATGATGTTGAAGGTGATGAACGAGCGGTAGTTCATCCTGCTCACGCCGGCGATGATCGGCGTGAAGGTCCGGATGACGGGCACGAAGCGGGCCAGCACCAGCGACTTCGGCCCGTACTTCTCGAAGAACTCGTGGGCCTTCTGGACGTTCTCCTGCTTGAAGATCTTCGAGTCGGGGCGCCGGAACAGCGCCGGGCCCACCTTGCGGCCGAAGAGATAGCCCGCCTGGTCGCCGAGGATCGCGGCGAGCGCGACGAGCAGACAGACCACCCACAGCGGGTACTGGTTCAGCTTGCCCGTGGTGACCAGCAGGCCCGTGGTGAACAGGAGCGAGTCTCCCGGCAGGAAGAAGCCGATGAGCAGGCCCGACTCGGCGAAGACGATGGCCAGGACTCCGAGCAGGCCGAACTGGCCGATCAGGTAGTCCGAGTCCAGCCACTGGGGGCCGAGCGCGAGGGTGGTCGGGGTCACGGGTGACAGGCTCCTGGGTCGAGGGCACAGGCTCGTGCGAGGCCCGGGCACAGGCGGGGGAGGCGGTGCGGCCACCAAGTATGCAACGGACCCGGGTACCGCCCGGTTCCGGAGGGCGACCGGGACCGCACCCCCCGTACGTGACACCGTGCGTGGCAACCCGCCGACCTCGGCGTGCGTCTCGATCGTCGACCGGCAAAACTGCACAGACGGAGGTGGATGCAATGAGCATCAATGAGTTCGGCGGCGGTCAGCAGGCGCAGTCGGATGTGCTCGTGGTGACGACGAACGACGTGCCCGGCCACCGGGTGGAGCGGGTGATCGGCGAGGTCTTCGGCCTCACCGTGCGCTCCCGGAACGTCGGCAGCCAGATCGGCGCGGGCCTGAAGTCCCTGATCGGCGGCGAGCTCAAGGGCCTGACCAAGACCCTGGTCGAGACCCGCAACCAGGCCATGGAGCGGCTCGTCGAGCAGGCCCGGGCGCGCGGCGCCAACGCCATCCTGGCGTTCCGCTTCGACGTGACGGAGGCCGCGGACCTCGGCACGGAGGTCTGCGCGTACGGCACGGCCGTGGTGATCGCCCCGCAGCAGTGATCCTGCCGGTGAGGGGGCGGTGCGGGGACGGTCCCCCGCACCGCCCCCCGCCTGCCGGTCGTCGCTCAGCCGCGCCGGGCCGCATTCGCCAGGATGGCGTCCCGCAGGAACAGGGCCATCCCCGGCTGGATCGCGTCGTAGTGGGCGGTGAACCGCTCGTCGTCGACGTACATCCTGCCGATGCAGCTGTGGAGCTCGTACGAGCAGTCGTAGTAGAACTCGTCGAGCTGCCGCCGGTGCTCCTCCGCGAGGTCCATCGCCCCGGCCGAGTCGGCCGCGGCGCCGGATGCCACGAGCGCGGCGATCCGCGCGTCGAGGTCGTCGGTCGCGGCCTTGATCCGCTTCCAGTCCTCCTTGGTGTACGCAGCTGTGCGCTGTTGCGACTGCGCATACGCCTCGGTGGAGCCCCACCGCTCCTCGACCTCCGCCGCGTGCTCGTCGGGGTCGTAGTCGCCGAAGACCTCGAACTTCTCCTCCGGCGTGAGCTGAATACCCATCTTCCGTGCCTCCATGGCGTGTTCGACGGCGGCGGCCATCCGCTGGAGACGCTCGATCCGGTCGGTCAGCAGCCCGTGCTGCCGCCGCAGGTGCGCCATCGGATCGGCGCCGGGATCGTCCAGCAGCGCCGCCACCTCGTCGAGCGGGAAGCCGAGCTCCCGGTAGAACAGGATCTGCTGCAGCCGGTCGAGATCCGCGTCCTCGTACCGCCGGTGCCCGGCGTGACTGCGGCCGGACGGCACGAGCAGCCCGATCTCGTCGTAGTGGTGCAACGTCCTGACGGTCACACCTGCAAAGGCGGCAACCTGTCCCACGGAGTGGCTCATCTCCTCCGCTCCCTTCTCTGTACGCACTCCACGATGAGGGCTCACGTTGCGTGAGGTGCAAGCCGAAAGGAGGACCGGGCCGATGTCAGGCGAAGGGGACGGCGTCCTTGGGGTCGGTGTGCCAGTCGGTGACGGTCGGCCTGTCGACGAGGATCGTGCCGACCTTCAGACTCACCGGGTTCGGGTCCTCGGTGCCCACGCTGACGATGATGCTGTCGAGCTCCTTGCCGTGATCGGTGTTGGCGCTCTTCGGGTTCACACCGGCGTAGACGGTGGTGTTCCCCTTCAGCGTCACCGCATCGCCCGCGACCTGCTCGGCCGGGCCGGCCATGGTCCCGTCCGAGCCGAAGGAGACCGTCGGGAGACCGGCGGGCAGCGTGCAGGTGATGCCGGGCTTGGCCTTGGCACTGAGGAGGATGTAGCCGCCGGCCTGGGTCTCCGAGCGGGTGCCCCAGGTGATGTCGTTGGCGCCGCAGATCTGGCCGTAGTGACCGCTCTTGTCGGCACCGCCGGAGGGCGCACCGGTGTGCGTCCTGCCGTGTCCGTGGCCGCCCGTGGGCTGCGCGGTACGCGCGCTGCCGTCATGGGACGGGGCGGGGGCGGCGGCAGGGGCGGACGCGGCGACGGAGGCGGAGGGGGATACGGACGTGGCCGGGGACGCACCGCCCGTGGCGGAGGCGTCGTCGCTGCAAGCGGCCAGCGACAGCGCCCCGGCGAACGCGGCGGCGGCGATGGCGGCGGTACGGATGCGGTGCTTGCGCATGGTGATTCGGTTCTCCCCGGGTGACGGTACGAGCCGGCTGACCGGCCGGCGACACCCACCCTGCGAGCCACGGCTCCACCCCCGCAACGCCCTGCCGAGAAGACGGGACGGCGGAACGAAAACCCCCATCTGACCTGCAGAAACGTCGCCCCCTGGAACGCCGCCCCGGGACGCGGGGGCGGTCTCTCAGGCGGTGACTCCCGGCACCACCAGGCCGGACTCGTACGCGATCACCACTGCGTGGGTGCGGTTCTGCGCGCCGAGTTTGGTCAGCACGTTCCCGACGTGGGTCTTCACCGTCTCCAGGCTCACCGTGAGGGACTTGGCGATCTCCGGGTTGGACAGGCCGGTGGCCATCAGCCGGAGCACCTCCTCCTCCCGGTCCGTCAGCGCCGCCCTGGGCAGCGCCTCGGCGGAGCCCAGCGGGCGGGCGGCGACCATCCGGCGCAGCGCCGCGGGGAAGAGGATCGCCTCGCCCGCCGCCACCACGCGCACCGCCTCCGCGATCTGCGGGACCGGAAGCCGCTTGAGGACGAACCCGGCGGCACCCGCGCCGAGCGCGGCGGTGACGTGGCCGTCGTTCTCGAAGGTGGTGATCACCACGACCTTCGGGGGGTCGGCCGACCCGGCCAGCAGGTGCCGGGTGGCCTCGATGCCGTTGCGACGCGGCATCCGCACGTCCATCAGGACCACGTCCGGCCGCAGCTTCCGCGCCTGCTCGACCGCCTCGACGCCGTCGGCGGCCTCGCCGACGACGGTGATTCCGGGCTGTGCCGCGAGCAGCAGGCGGAGACCGCTGCGGGTCACCTCGTCGTCGTCCGCGATCAGGAGGGTGACGGCCGCGCTCGCGTCAGGGCCGATCATGCGTGCGACCGTACCGGCAGCCGGACCGCCAGCCTCCAGTGCTGCGTGCCGTCCGGGCCGGCCTCGAACTCGCCGTGCAGCAGCCGCACGCGCTCGGCCAGCCCGGGCAGGCCGTGCCCGGACGTGGGGAAGGCGCGCCGGCCCGCGCCCGTGCCGGTCCGGTTGACCACACCGAGCTCCACGGCGTCCGGCGCGGCCGCCACCCGGACCTCGATCGGGCCGCCCGCCCCGTGCCGCAGCGCGTTCGTCAGCCCCTCCTGCAGGATCCTGTACGCCGCCCGGGAGAGGGTCCCCTGCAGCTGCGCCCACTCGCCCGACAGCTCCGGCTCCACCACCGCGCCCGCGTGCCGCAGCCGGTCCAGCAGCTCGGGCAGGTCGGCCAGGGTCCGGGCCGGCGCGGTCTCCGCCTTCTCCTCGCGCAGCGCGCCCAGCACGTAGTCCAGGTCCTCCAGCGCGGCGCGGGCCGACTCCTCGATGCTGCGCATGGCGGCCCGTGCCGCCGCCGGGTCGGCGGAGAGCACCTCGCCCGCCACCGCCGCCTGGATCGTGGTCGCCGTCAGTGTGTGCCCGATGGAGTCGTGCAACTCCTGGGCCAGCCGGTTGCGTTCGGCCAGCAGCAGCTCCCGTTCGGCGGCCAGCGCGAGCCGTTCGGCCGCCGACGGGCCCAACAGCCTTGGCGCCAGCCGGCGCAGGCCGTTCGTGACCACCAGGCACATCGCCGCCGCCAGCAGCACGCAGACGAGCGCCGCCACCCAGCTCTGCCAACCGCGCTCCGGCCGCAGCGACCAGCCGTTCACGCTCACCCCGAACTCGGCGCCGGCCCAGCCCCCGGGGAGGAGCAGGCCCGCGAGGAGCAGGACACCGCTCAGCAGTGCCCCTGCCCAGCCCAGTGCCACGTGCAGCAACAGCCACGCCGGGGTCCGCCAACGGTCGGCGCCGGACGGCTCGGCGGGCTTCGCCACAGGATCCGGCAACGGCACCCTCAGCATCCGGCGGGCGCACGCGACCAGTACCCGCCGGGTGATCCGCGGAAGCCCGACCGCGCCGGTCAGCGCCGCCCAGATCAGCAGGGCGAGAGCCGCCCGCATGCCGTAGGGGGCGGAAGGCCACGCCATGGCCGGGAGCATCGCGAACGGCAGCAGCGGAAGGCTCACCAGCGCGCCGCACCAGGCGAACAGCGCACCCGCATACGTGGAGCCGCGCAGCAGCGGCCGGATTCCGTCGAGCATGATCAGGTCAGTATGGCCGGGCCGCCCACCGGCGGCCTCCCTCGATCGGGGGAGCGTTTTCTCCCGCCTTTCCGCGATGTGCACCCGGGCCACCGGACATCAGGATCGCCTCCTGACCAGTCGACGGGAGAACGGCTCATGAACGCACAGATGGACAAGACGGATAGGACGGATAGGACGGACAAGAACGGCTCCGCCGTGGCCGCCAAGGTGCTGGGCATCACCGGCCTGCTCACCTCGGTCGTCCTCGTCGGCGGCCCGCTCGGCGTCATCGGCCTGATCCTGGGCATCTCCGCCCTGATGACGGCCGGACGGACCGGTGTGGGCCGGGGCCGGGCCATGACCGGCGTGGTGACGTCGTCCCTCGCGATCGTGGTCTCCGCCCTGGTCGCCGTCTTCCTGGTCTGGTACGCGAACAAGACGCAGGCGTGCTACGACCCCGGCAGTTTCCACGCGTACGAGCAGTGCGTGCGCCAACACCTCACCGGCAGCTGACCCACTTCCTATTCCTCCCCCGCCATCCCGTACGCCCCCGCCTCCAGCCGTGCGATCAGGCCCCGCGTCCAGCGTTCCCCGCTCTCCGCCTGGTGCTCCCACATGCCGCCGATCTCGGCGATGTGGCCCCAGTCGTCGCCCTCGGGCGGGGTCCAGCGGGCGCGGATGTCGGCGCGCCAGGCCTCCAGGGCGGCCACGCGCTGCCGCAGCAGGGAGACGGCCTCGGCCCGCGGGAGGTCGGTGAGGAAGCCGATTCCTGCGGTGAGGACGTCCAGTTGGGGGGCCGTCGAGGTCAGTGCGGCGCGGAGGAGGGCGAGGAACTCGGTCTCGCCCGCCGCCGTCAGTTCGTACTCCGTGCGGGGCGGGCCGCCGGCCTCGCTGGGGGCCGTCTCGTGCTCGACCATCAGGCCTTGGCGGGCCATGGATTTCAGGGCGTGGTAGATCGAGCCGGGCTTGGCGTTCGACCACTCGTGGGCGCCCCACATCTCCAGGTCCGCGCGGACCTGGTAGCCGTGGGTGCGTCCGTGCTGGCGCACTGCGCCCAGGACCAGGAGGCGGATCGCCGACATCGGGTGCGGTCTCCTTGCTGAGGGGCCGGAGGAACGGGTGGGCGGGGCCCACCCTTTCACCTCAGGCCGTCGCGCGTTCCTCGTCCACCAGCTCGAACGCCGTCTTGCCGTCGAGCGACTCGCGGATCACGTCGGCGTGGCCCGCGTGCCGGGCGGTCTCCTCGATCAGGTGCAGCAGCAGCCACCGCATCGACACCCGGGTCTGCGGCGGGAACCACGGACGCTCCGGCAGCGGGAAGGTCTGCTCCAGGCCCGGCAGCCCGCGGATGTACTCCTCCACCTCCGCCCGCACCTTCTCCCAGTGCGCGAGCCTTCCGGCCACGGTCTCGCCCTCCGCCAGGCGGAAGCTGTCCGGCCAGTTGGACTCGTCGCGCTGGACCTCCGGCGGCAGCTGCTGGGCCATGCGGAGCCAGTTGTGCTCGACCTCGACGACGTGCTTGAGCAGGCCGCCCAGGGACAGCTCGCTGGCGCTGGGCTTCTGCCGGGCCTGCTCCTCCGTCAGGCCGAGCACGGCGCGGCGGATGCCGCCGCGCTGCGCCTCCAGGAAGGCCAGCAGGGTGCCGCGCTCGTCGGAGGGGTCCGGTTCGGTCACGTGGGTGGGCATGGGAGCTCTCCTTCGGTCGTCGTCCTCGCGAACGGCTCCAAGGTAGGGCCGAAGGAGGTCAGTTCCTGTCCTACACGCGCCACGCGACACGGACGCGCGCGTTCAGAACGGGAATCTGCTCCGGCCGTGCTGGATCGAGATCCACTTCGTCGTCGTGAACGCGTCCACCATCGCGTCCCCGTTGAGCCGCCCCACTCCGGAGTGCTTCTCGCCGCCGAACGGCACGATCGCCTCGTCGTGCACCGTCGCGTCGTTGACGTGCACCATGCCCGTCTCGATGCGCTTGGCCACCCGCACGCCCCGCTCGACGTCCCCGGTGTGGACGGCGCCGCTCAGGCCGTACGGGGTCGCGTTGGCGAGCCGCACGGCCTCGTCCTCGCCGTCGAAGGGGATGATCAGGGCGACGGGGCCGAAGATCTCCTGGCCCAGGATGGGGGCGTCCTCCTTGAGGCCCGTCAGGACGGACGGGCCGACGAGCGTGCCGTCCGTCTCGCCCCGTACGAGCGCGGTCGCCCCGCTCGCCACCGTCTGCTCCACGAGCGTCGTGATCGCCTCGGCCTGGCCGGAGTTGATGAGGGGGCCGATGTGCGTGGCGGGGTCTCCCGGGTCGCCGACCTTCAGGGTGCGCACCTTCGCCACGAACTTCTCGGTGAACTCGCGCTCCACGGAACGGTCCACGAGCACCCGGTTCGCGGCCATGCAGACCTGTCCCTGGTGGACGAACCGGCTGAAGACCGCCGCGTCCACCGCGTAGTCGACGTCCGCGTCGTCGAGGACGATCAGGGCGCTGTTGCCGCCGAGTTCGAGGATGACCTTCTTGAAGTGCGAGGCGGCCACCGTCGCGACGTGCCGGCCGACCTTGTCGGAGCCGGTGAAGGACAGCACCTTGGGGACGGGGTGCTCGATGAGCGCGTCACCGATCTCCGCGATGTCGGTGACGACGACGTTGAGCACGCCGGCCGGGACACCGGCGTCCGCGAAGAGCTTGGCGACCAGGCCGCCGCCGCATATGGGCGTGTTCTGGTGCGGCTTGAGGACGACCGCATTGCCGAGGGCGAGGGCCGGGGCCACCGACTTGATCGACAGCAGGAACGGGAAGTTGAACGGGCTGATCACGCCGACGACCCCGACGGGCACCCGGTAGAGGCGGTTCTCCTTGGTGTCGTCGGGGGAGGGCAGGATGCGGCCCTCGGCGCGCAGTGCGAGCTGGATCGCCTCGCGCAGGAACTCCCGTACCAGGTGCAGTTCGAAGGCCGCCTTGACGGCGGTGCCGCCGCATTCCGCGGTGATCGCCGCGGTCAGCTCCTCCTCGGTGTCGTCGATGATGCGCAGCGCGCGCTCGAAGACGAGCCGGCGGCGGTACGGGTTGACCGCGGCCCAGCCGGGCTGGGCGCGCTCGGCGGCGCGGTAGGCCTGGTCGATCTCGGCCACGGTGGCCACGGTGATGGAGGCGAGCTTCTCCCCGTCGTACGGGTTGAAGTCGACGATGTCCCAGGAGCCGCTGCCGGCCCGCCACTCGCCGTCGATGTACTGGAATGCCAGTTCGTTGAAGTAGGAGCAGTAGGACATGCGCCATCCCTGTCTGCGAAAAGCGGGGCGCCCGTGACGCCCTTATCGAATTGGGGCCTCCTGATGGGACGTCATCGTACTGATGTATCAGACGAGTTGAAGGAGGCGGCCTATCAGTTCGCGCGATTCGGCTGGCGGCAGGCTCTCGGCGTGCAGCTGCTCCATCACGCGTTCGTACTGGGCCACATCCTCCCCCTTGTCGAGGTAGAGCGCACTGGTGAGCTGCTCCAGGTACACCACGTCCGACAGGTCCGACTCGGGGAACCGCAGCATGGCGAACGCGCCGCTCTCGCCCGAGTGGCCGCCGTGTGCGAACGGCATCACCTGCAGTGTCACGTTGGGCTGTTCGGAGATGTCGACGAGGTGCTGGAGCTGCCCGCGCATGACCTCCCGCCCGCCGTACGGGCGGTGCAGCGCGGCCTCGTCGAGCACGGCGTGGAAGCGCGGGGCGCGCTCCGAGAAGAGCAGCTTCTGGCGCTCCATGCGGAGCGAGACCCGGCGCTCTATCTCCGCGTCGTCGGCCTTCGGGTTGCCCCGGACTACTACGGCGTGCGCATATCCTTCGGTCTGCAACAGGCCGTGGACGAACTGCACTTCGTAGACCGAGATGTGCGAGGCGGCTCCCTCGAGTCCTACATATGTCTGGAACCAGCCGGGCAGTACGTCACCGTAGCTGTGCCACCAGCCCGCCACATTGGCCTCGCGGGCCAGCCCGAGCAGGGCCTCGCGCTCGGCCCCGTCGGTGACCCCGTACAGCGTGAGCAGGTCCTCCACATCCCGCGCCTTGAAGCTCACCCGGCCCAGCTCCATGCGGCTGATCTTCGACTCGGACGCCCGGATCGAGTACCCGGCTGCTTCGCGCGTGATGCCGCGCGACTCCCGCAGCCTCCTGAGCTGGGAGCCCAGCAGTATGCGTCGCACCACGGAACCGCTCGACTCGTTCGTGGTCATCTCTGCGACCCTTCCTCTTCCGGTCCTGTGTCAGGGCTGTGTGGTGGTGTCGTCGCTTCCGCACCCTCCTGAGGGCGACCCCCGCTGCCCTCGGCGCCGAAGTCTGCCATCTCCGGGCTGCGTTGCGTGCAGGTGTGGTTACCCAGATGAGCCATAGGCGGAGTCTCTACGTCAGGAGGCGCAGGGAGAATTGCTCCCCAACCGCCCTGTGCGCCCCCAAATCCCCCTCGTGCACGTGCATCTGCCCTTGCATCCGCCCTGCGCATTGGGAACCATGGAGCTCGCACACGTGCACGTCACGTCACGTCCTCGATTGCCAGGAGTGCCTCGGATGGGTACCGAAGGATCGACTGTGCTCTCGCCGTTATGGAGAGGGCTGCCCGCGATCGACTCATCCGTCGTCTCCAACTCGGCGTCCTGTTCCCTGCCGCCTCGCTTCGAAGCGGTGCGCAGCGCAAGGAAGTTCACCGCAGCCACGCTCGAACAGTGGGGCCTCGCCGCGCTGTTCGACGACGTGGCGCTCGTCGTCTCCGAGCTGGTGACCAACTCTCTGCGCTACGCCGCCGCACCGGGCGACCGTGCGGGCGACGGGTACGAGGCTCCGGTACGCCTCCATCTGATGCGCTGGACGACGCGACTCGTGTGTGCCGTACGCGATCCGAGCGAGGCCGGCCCCGTCGCGGGCCGTGCCGCCGCGGGGGACGAGTGCGGCCGCGGGCTGTTTCTGGTGGAGCAGTTCAGCGACAGCTGGGGATGGCACCCGCTGGCGGGGGCGCTGCGGGGCAAGGTGGTGTGGGCGCTGTTCGGACTGCCGCGCGAGAGCGGGCCCGACGGGGGCGACGGGGGGCTCCGCGACGGGTTCCCGCTCTAGCCGGCGGCTGCGCAGCGCGCTGCCCGCACACGGCGGAATTCCGACGGAAAGCCGTACGACTGGAGGGGAGTCGTGCGACCTGCCGACGGGACGACGGCCCGGCACGGGGCCTAGTCCCGTATCAGGTAGTCGAATTCGCCGTCCTTGATTCCCAGCAGCATGGCCTCGATCTCGGCGGGGGTGTAGACGAGAGCGGGGCCCTCCGGGTGGCGGGAGTTGCGCACGGCAACCCCGCCACCCGGCAGTTTTGCGAACTCCACGCAGGAGCCCTGGGAGTTGGAGTGACGGCTCTTTCTCCAGACGACACCGTCGATGTCCGATGCAGCCATGCCGTTGTACGCGTGGGGCACTGGGCTCTCCCGGATGATTGCAGGGGGCATCCCAGGACGTGGATTCAGGGATGACAACTGCTCCGGATCATAGCTGCGTTCATGTGCTCATGCATGAGCCGATGCACGTGCACGTTGGGTGTTCCGGTCGCTACTTCACGGATTCCGACCGGAAGCCGGACGTCCAGCGGAAACCGCGGAGGAATAGGGCAGGAGCGCCATCTCGCGGGCATTCTTGATCGCCCTGGACAGCTGCCGCTGCTGCTGCACGGTGACATGGGTCACCCGGCGGCTGCGGATCTTCCCGCGGTCCGAAATGAACTTCCGCAGGAGATCGGTGTCCTTGTAGTCGACGTACGTGATTCCCGCCGCGTCCAGGGGATTGCGGCGGGGCCTGGGGGCCTTGCGGTTGTTGCGATGACCGGGGGGCATGGGGAGGGCGGTCCTTTCGGATCGTTCCGGATCTTTCCGGATCAGGAAACGGATCAGGAAACGGGGTCGAGGAGTTCGTCGAAGGCGTGCGAAAGACTGCGCCAGGCGGCCGGGCCTGCGGCATATTCGGCATCGGTGAGCAGGCACGACTCCAGCAGCGAACGCAGTCCGTCGGCGTCGAGCCCGGGCGAGGTGAAGGTGAGGTACTGGGCGCGGTCACCGTGCTCGGGGTGCCAGTCCAGCGCCGCGGCCACCCGGCGGGCCGGGGGCACCAACTCCCAGGCGGCGTCCGGCAGCGAGGCCAGCCAGGGCCCGGCGTTCTCCACGCACAGGGCGCCGCCCGCCGCGTCCCAGGCGAGCAGGGTGTCGCTCCGGTCGGCGAGCCAGAACCGCCCCCGGCTGCGGGCCGCGGCGCAGGTCAGGTCCTCCAGCGCCGCGTGGAGCCGCCCGGGGTGGAAGGGGCGGCGGCCCTGCCAGACGAGCGTGCCGACGCCGTCCGCGTCGGCCTCCTGCGGCAGCAGGGCACAGGCGGGGTGCTGCCGCAGGGCCGCGGCCTCGACGTCGAAGCCGGCCACCGCGGCCGCGGCGAGCTCGACGGAACCGACGGGGATGCGGCGGGCCCCGGGCGTGAGCTGGGCGAGGATCGTGTGGTCGGAGGCGTCGGAGACGTCCTCCGCCGCCGCGATCGCCAGCACCGTCGGGTACTCCAACTGCCGCGCGAACGTGTCCGCGACGGTCCGCTGATCGGTCGCCGCGGCGGCCAGGCCGGCCTCGGCCAGGTCGTCCCCGTTGCCCAGGCACGGCAGCACCAGGACCGGGTCCACGGCCGTGAACACCCCGGTCAGCCGCACGTCCGGGCCGCCGTGCGCGGCCACGACCTCGGCCATCGCCTTCGGCTCGACGGAGTCCCAGAGCTCCACGACCGCGAGCCGGTGCGTCCCGGCCGCGGCGATCCGCTCCAGCTCCGGCACCAGGTCCTCGCGCAGGGCACAGCAGGCGCAGTCGTTGACCAGCGGCGCCTCGCCCTCGTCGAGCATCCCCGAGCGGTCGCGCACGGTCCGGCGGACGGTCCCGGCGATGGCCGTCGCCAGGTCGTGGTGCAGGGCGACGGACCCCGGCACGGTGTGCAGCAGCCGCTCGACGACGGCACGGCGGGCGTCGCCGTGCAGTCCGCCGACCAGCACCACGGGCAACTGTGGGGCGGACATCAGCGCGCCCCGCCCCGGCCGCGCTTGCCGTAACGGCGCTCGAAGCGCTCCACGCGCCCTGCGGTGTCCATGACGCGCGCGGTGCCCGTGTAGAAGGGGTGGCTCGCCGAGGAGATCTCCACGTCGATCACGGGGTAGGTGTTGCCGTCCTCCCACTCGATCGTCTTGTCGCTGGTAGCGGTCGACCGGGTGAGGAAGGCGAAGTCGGCGGCGCGGTCGCGGAAGACGACGGGGCCGTAGGAGGGGTGGATTCCGGGCTTCATGACGGTCAGCGCTCCTCTCGGAAGATGACGTGCCGGCCGACGACCGGGTCGTACTTGCGCAGGGAGATTCGGTCGGGATCGTTACGGCGGTTCTTGCGGGTCACGTAGGTGTAGCCGGTCCCGGCGGTGGACCGGAGCTTGACGACCGGGCGTAGTTCGTTGCGGGCCATGGGCGCTACTATACAGAAATGGTTTCCATTTTCATCTGGAGGGACTGACGATGTCCGCCCACTGCCAACTCACCGGCCGCAGGCCGGGGTTCGGTAACTCCGTGTCCCACTCCCACCGGCGCACCGCCCGCCGCTTCGACCCCAACGTGCAGCGCAAGCGGTACTGGCTGCCGAGCGAGGGGCGATACGTCCGGCTGGTGCTCAGCACGAAGGGGATCAAGACGGTCGACTCGATCGGGATCGAGGCCGCGGTGGCACGCATCCGCGCACGAGGGGTGAAGGTCTGATGGCGAAGAAGAGCAAGATCGCGAAGAACGAGAAGCGCCGGCTGACGGTGGCGCGGTATGCGGCACGGCGGGCCGTGCTCAAGGCCGTCATCCGCGATGCGCAGGCGCCGGAGGACGAGCGCGCAGCGGCCCGGGCGGAGCTGGCGCGGCAGCCGCGCGACGCCAGCGCGACGCGGGTGCGGAACCGGGACTCGGTGGACGGCCGCCCGCGCGGCCACCTGCGGGCCTTCGGCCTGTCACGGATCAATGTGCGGGCCGCCGCACATGCGGGGTTCCTGCCGGGGGTGCGGAAGGCGAGCTGGTAAAAGGGGCACCGTTCCTTAGTCTGCGCCCCGTCAGGGGCGCGGGGAACTGCGCGATCAGCCACGACGCGCCCGCAGTCGAGGTCCCCGGGGTGGTGCGTCGGCTGCAGGCCGTCGGTGGCTGAGCGCGCAGTTCCCCGCGCCCCTGACGGGGCGCGAAGCCCCCGTTGTCAGAC
>NZ_JBSFWU010000139.1:0-15208 GCF_053594995.1 Streptomyces sp. NPDC002536 | reverse complement strand
GATGGTCGCCGCGATCAGGCCGATGTAACCGAACATCGGCTTGCGCGAGAAGACCGGAATGACCTCGGAAATGATGCCGAAGAACGGCAGCGCGATGATGTACACCTCTGGATGGCCGAAGAACCAGAAGAGGTGCTGCCAGAGCAGTGCTCCGCCATTTGCCGCATCGAATACATGGGCACCGAATTTACGGTCCGCCTCCAGGGCGAACAGCGCGGCGGCCAGCACCGGGAAGGCCAGCAGGACCAGGACACCGGTCAGCAGGACGTTCCAGGTGAAGATCGGCATGCGGAACATCGTCATGCCCGGGGCGCGCATGCAGATGATCGTGGTGATGAAGTTGACCGAGCCGAGGATGGTGCCGAAGCCGGAGAAGGCCAGACCCATGATCCACATGTCGGCGCCGACGCCCGGCGAACGGACCGCGTCCGACAGCGGGGAGTAGGCGAACCAGCCGAAGTCGGCCGCACCCTGCGGGGTGAGGAAGCCGGCCACCGCGATCAGCGAGCCGAACAGGTAGAGCCAGTAGGCGAACATGTTCAGCCGCGGGAACGCCACGTCGGGCGCGCCGATCTGCAGCGGCATGATCCAGTTCGCGAATCCGGCGAACAGCGGCGTCGCGAACATCAGCAGCATGATCGTGCCATGCATCGTGAACGCCTGGTTGAACTGCTCGTTCGACATGATCTGCGTGCCGGGACGGGCCAGCTCGGCGCGCATGAGGAGCGCCATGAGGCCGCCGATGCAGAAGAACGCGAACGACGTGACCAGGTAGAGCGTGCCGATCGTCTTGTGGTCAGTGGTCGTGAGCCACTTGATCACCTGATTGCCGGGCTGCTTCTGGCGTACGGGCGGTGCTGCCGAGGCTGGTGCGGCGGCGGCACCCTGGGGTTCGTTGAGGATGCTCACTTGTTCTTGGTCTCCGCGTTCTTCGCGTGATCCGTCTGCGCGATGCCCGCCGGCTGGTAACCGGTCTGGCCCTTGGCCGCGAGCTCCTTCAGGTGCGCCCTGTACCGCTCAGGAGACACGACCTTGACGTTGAAGAGCATCCGGGAGTGGTCCTGGCCGCAGAGCTCGGCGCACTTGCCCATGAAGGTGCCCTCGCGGTTGGGGGTCACCGTGAAGCTGTTCGTGTGGCCCGGGATGACGTCCTGCTTCATCAGGAACGGCACGACCCAGAAGGAGTGGATGACGTCCCGCGAGGTGAGGACGAACTCCACCGTCTCACCCTTGGGCAGCCACATGGTGGGACCGGGGTTGTTGTTCTGCGGATTCCGCGTACCCGGAGTGCCGACGTCGTAGACGCCGCCCGCGTTCGCCGGAGCCTTCGCGAGGAAGCGGTCCGGAATCGCGTCCAGCTCCTTGACCTCGCGCAGCGGCCGGCCCGCAGGCTGGCCGTCGACGTTCTCCAGGTAGTTGAACGCCCAGCTCCACTGGAAGCCCACCACGTTGACCACGTGCTTCGGCTTCTCGGGGTTGGTCAGAAGCTTGTTCTCGTCACGCGCGGTGAAGTAGAAGAGCACCGACACGATGATGATCGGGACCACGGTGTACAGCGCCTCGATGGGCATGTTGTACCGGGTCTGTGCAGGGATCTCGACCTTGGTCCTGCTGCGCCGGTGGAATACGACGCTCCACAGGATCAGGCCCCACACCAGTACGCCCGTGGCGAGCGCAGCCGCCCACGAACCCTGCCACAGGGAGAGGATCCGCGGCGCCTCTTCCGTGACGGGAGTGGGCATTCCGAGGCGGGGGAAGTCCTTGGATGTGCAACCGGTGGCGGTCGCCAGGACAGCGCCCGCGGCCAGCGCCTGCAGCAGCTTCCGCCGCACCGGGCGCCGCGACGAGCGGTCGGAGCCGTTGGGACTCACGTAGCGCCTTCCCGAGAGTCTCGCCCGTGCGGCCGGCTGCGGCCGTCTCGCTGGTCGGTCGCCGGCCCGCTGCGGGCAGGGGTTTGGATGTTTATGCGGACCAAACCCTACTGGACGCTATTTGGGGCCGCGCGGGGAGGGTACCCAACGCGCCGCGTCACTCCCCGAAGAGGCGGAATCTGCTGATCCGGGGCCCGTCCGGCGGACCGTCAGATGGCTGCCGAACACCCGCCGCACAACGTGCGACCTGCGCGCTAGCGTGTGCTCCGTGCCGTACTTCGACGCCGCTTCCGCCGCTCCCCTGCACCCCGTCGCACGCCAGGCGCTGCTGGCCGCCCTGGACGAGGGATGGGCCGATCCGGCCCGCCTCTACCGGGAGGGCCGCCGGGCCCGGCTGCTGCTCGACGCGGCGCGCGAGGCCGCGGCGGAGGCCGTCGGCTGCCGCCCCGACGAACTGGTCTTCACTCCTTCGGGGACACGGGCCCTGCACGACGGAATTGCCGGGGCCCTCGCCGGGCGGCGCCGGACCGGGCGGCATCTGGTGGTGTCCGCCGTGGAGCACTCGGCCGTCCTGCACTCCGCCGCCGTGCACGAGGCGGCCGGCGGGACCGTCACCGAGGTGGCGGTCGACCGTACGGGCCGGGTGGGCGCGGGTGCTTACGCGGCAGCACTGCGGCCGGACACCGCACTGGCGGTGCTGCAGTCCGCCAACCACGAGGTCGGAACGGTGCAGCCGGTGGCCGAAGTCGCCGAGGCCTGCCGGGAGGCGGGGGTGCCGCTGCTGGTGGACGCAGCGCAGTCGCTGGGCTGGGGCCCGGTCGAGGGCGGCTGGTCACTGCTGACGGCGAGCGCCCACAAGTGGGGCGGCCCGTCCGGGGTCGGCCTGCTGGCAGTGCGCAAGGGAGTGCGGTACGCCCCCCAGCATCCCGCGGACGAGCGGGAGTCGGGGCGCGCGCCGGGCTTCCCCGACCTGCCCGCGGTCGTCGCGGCGGCGGCGTCGCTGCGGGCCGTCCGCCAGGAGGCGGCCGAAGAGGCCGCGCGGCTGCGGGCGTTGGTGGACCGGATCCGGGCCCGGGTCCCGGAGCTCGTGCCGGACGTGGAGGTCGTCGGGGACCCGGCACGGCGGCTGCCGCACCTGGTCACGTTCTCGTGCCTGTACGTGGACGGGGAGGCGCTGCTGCATGCGCTGGACCGCGAGGGTTTCTCGGTTTCGTCCGGTTCGTCTTGTACGTCCAGCACGCTGACCCCCAGTCATGTGCTGCGGGCGATGGGGGTGCTCACCGAGGGGAACGTGCGGGTGTCGCTGCCGCGGGGGGCGACCTCGGAGGAGGTCGACCGGTTCCTGGGGGTGCTGCCGGGCGCCGTCGCCGAGGTGCGGGGGGCGCTGGGCGCGCCGGCCGGCGATGCCGGTTCCCCTTCCGGGGAAGGGGAACTGATCGTCGACTCGCTGGGCAAGCGGTGCCCGATCCCGGTGATCGAGCTGGCGAAGGCCTTCGGCGATGCTCCGCTCGGCGGTCTGGTGACCGTGCTCTCCGACGACGAGGCCGCTCGCCTGGACATCCCGGCGTGGTGCGAGATGCGTGGCCAGGAGTACGTGGGCGAGCGGCCGGTGGAGGGCGGCGTCGCCTATACGGTGCGACGCCGCGCCTGACGCCGGGGCGCCCCGTCAGGGGCTCCGCCGCGTGGGCGCGGCACCACGGCGCCCCGTCAGGGGCGCGGGGAACTGCGCGAGCAACCACGACGCACCCGCAGTCGACGTGCCGGGGCTTCGCCCCGGACCCCTGGGGTGGTGCGTTACCTGCGGGCCGGTGGGGGCTGGTCGCGCAGTTCCCCGCGCCCCTGACGGGGCGCTCGGTCGCGCCCACGCGGCGGAGCCGCACGTGTAAACAGCCCCGCGCCCCTGACGGGGCGCCTGGTCGCCGGCCTCAGCCCAAGTGGGCCCGCACCTCGGCGGCGGCCTCGTCGCCGTAGGCCTTGGTGAAGCGCTCCATGAAGTGCCCGCGCCGCAGCTCGTACTCCTGCGTGCCCAGCGTCTCGATGACGAGCGTCGCCAGCATGCAGCCCAGCTGCGCCGCCCGCTCCTGCGAGAGCTCCCAGGTCAGGCCGGCGAGGAAGCCGGCGCGGAACGCGTCGCCCACACCGGTCGGGTCGACCTTGGCTTCCTCCTGGGCGCAGCCGACCTCGACGGTCCGGCCGCCCGCGGTCTCGATGCGCACGCCGCGCGAGCCCAGGGTGGTGATGCGGGTGCCGACCTTGGCGAGGATCTCGTCGCCCGTCCAGCCCGTCTTGGACTCGATGAGCGCCTTCTCGTACTCGTTGGTGAACAGGTACGTGGCGCCCTCGACCAGCAGGCGGATGTCCTCGCCGTCCATCCGGGCCAGCTGCTGCGAGGGGTCGGCCGCGAACGGGATGCCGCGGGTGCGGCACTCCTCGGTGTGGCGCAGCATCGCCTCGGGGTCGTCGGCGCCGATCAGCACCAGGTCCAGGCCGCCGACCCGGTCGGCGACGGGCTGCAGCTCGATCTGCCGGGCCTCGCTCATGGCGCCGGTGTAGAAGGACGCGATCTGGTTGTGGTCGGTGTCCGTGGTGCACACGAAGCGCGCGGTGTGCAGGACCTCGGAGATGTGGACGGAGTCGGTGTCCACGCCGTGCCGGTCCAGCCAGGCGCGGTAGTCGGAGAAGTCCGCGCCGGCCGCGCCGACCAGGATCGGGCGCAGGCCGAGGACGCCCATGCCGAAGCAGATGTTGGGGCCCACGCCGCCGCGGCGGACGTCGAGCTCGTCGACGAGGAAGGAGAGAGAGACCGTGTGCAGCTGGTCCGCCACGAGCTGGTCGGCGAAGCGGCCGGGGAAGGTCATCAGATGGTCGGTGGCGATGGAGCCGGTGACAGCGATACGCACGACGGGTCTGCTCCCTGCGGGGCGAGGTGACATAACGAGAAAAACAGAAAGAGCCACACCACGTTACCGGGTGAAGGCCCTCGGACAAGAGGGCCCGATTCTCGCCTATGGGTGGGCAAATCTACCTATTAGTAGGTCTTTCTCGCAGCGGCACCCCGTGCGTACGGTGCGGATATGCCGAAGACTGTGAAGGACGTCACGCAGCACACCACCGAGCCCGAGTCGCTCGACGAGTTGCGCAGGGACTGCGCCCGCATGGCACCGCACTGGCCCGGCACCCGGACCCCCCGCCCCGCCCCCGCCCGGCGGCGCACCCCGCTCTCCGCCATCCACGGGGTCTCCGTCCCGGCGGCCTCGGCCCGGCTGCTGGACGGGATGTCGGAATACGGCGACTGACCCGGGTGGAACCGCTCGCTCCTGCGCTCCGTCCAAGCGCCGTCCCCTTCACAGAGGACACGGCAGTACACACATTGAGCGGAGCGAAGGAGCGATGTGGTGAGCACCGAGGGCGCCACTCCCGGCAGCACCCCCGAGAAACCGCGGCGCAAGCACTCGCCGCTGGCGGTCGCATCGGTGGCCGCGGCCGTGCTGCTGGCCGGAGGAGGGGGCGCGTACTGGGCGTCCACCGCGGCGGACGGCGGCGGCACGGACCGGTCCGGCGGGTCCGGCGACAGCTCTTCCCCTCCCCCGCTGGCCCTGGACGGCTACGGGCGGCCCGGCGGCGGTCCGCAG
Organism: Streptomyces sp. NPDC002536; assembly: GCF_053594995.1. Lineage (NCBI taxonomy): Bacteria > Bacillati > Actinomycetota > Actinomycetes > Kitasatosporales > Streptomycetaceae > Streptomyces > Streptomyces sp. NPDC002536. Next base: position 9,705 of record NZ_JBSFWU010000139.1, on the reverse strand, counting down.
CAGGGCATCGCGGTGGGCGAGCCCGACCCCCACGGCGTCCGCTACCGGGCGGCGGGCAAGCTGCCCGACGGGCCCCGGAACGCCCCGGTCTATCTGCCCGGGCGCGAGGTGACGCGCGACGAGGTGACGGCGCTGGCCACCGCGCTCAAGGTGCAGGGCACGCCCCGGCTGGTGAACGGCGTCTGGACGGTCGGGGACACCCCCGACGCGTCGGGCCCCGCGCTCCAGGTGCACCAACAGGCGCCGGGCGACTGGTCGTTCACGCGGTACGGCACCCCGGGCGGCACGCACTGCGAGCACCCGCCGGGCGCCGGGCCGCAGCAGGAGGGCAAGGACGTTCCTCCGGTGACCTGCCCGTCCTTCCGTGACGGCGCGGCCCCCTCCCCCGACCCGGCGGCCGCGACCCCGGTGCCGGAGGACAAGGCGAAGAGCGCGGCGGCCCCCGTGCTGAAGGCGCTGGGCCAGGACGGCGCGAAGGTGGACGCACGCCGGACGTTCGGTGCGATACGGACGGTCGATGCCGATCCCGTGCTCAACTCCCTGCCCTCCTCCGGCTGGCGGACCACGCTCCATGTGGGCGCGGACGGGCAACTGGCGGGCGGCAGCGGACAGTTGGAGCTGCCGAAGAAGAGCGCCGACTATCCCGTCGTCAGCGCCCAGCAGGCGCTCGACGCGCTCAACAAGGGCGAGGGGACCGGCAGTCCGGGCCCCGGCGGCTGCCGGACGATGACCCCGTTCCCCAAGGGCGAGGGCGCGGACGCCGTCGGGACACCGCCGTGCCCGGGCGGCATCCCGTCGAAGGCGGAGCCCGCGACGGTGCGCAGTGCGGAGTTCGGCCTGTCGGAGCAGTCCGTGGCGGGGCGGCCGGCGCTGGTGCCGTCGTGGCTGTTCAGCGTGCAGCTGCCGGGCGGCGGCGACAACGGCGCGACGATCACCGTGGCCCAGCCCGCGGTGGACCCGAAGTTCATCGCCCGGCCCTCGCCGTCCCGCACGCCCGCCCCGACCGGGACGCCGCGGACCCAGTCGATGCACGTCGACTCGTACAGCGTGGCCGGGGACGACGGGAAGAAGCTCGTCCTGCACTTCTGGGGCGGGGTGTGCAACACCTACGCGGTGACGGACCAGGAGTCCGGCTCCGCGGTGTCGGTGAAGGTCACCGGCACGGAGAAGAACCCGGGCCGGCCCTGCGTGATGATGCTCAAGCAGTGGGACCTGCCGGTGACGCTGGACAAGCCGCTGGACGACCGGAAGGTCGTCGACGGGACGACGGGCGGGACCCTGCGCAAGGCGTAGCGCGCACAAGGCGAAGGCGGTGCCCCCGAGAACGGGGGCACCGCCTTCGTACGGTGAGGATCCGCGTCAGCTGAAGGAGTCGCCGCAGGCGCAGGAGCCGGTCGCGTTCGGGTTGTCGATCGTGAAGCCCTGCTTCTCGATGGTGTCGACGAAGTCGATCGAGGCGCCGCCCAGGTACGGGGCGCTCATGCGGTCGGTGACGACCTTGACGCCGTCGAAGTCCTTGACGACGTCACCGTCGAGCGAGCGCTCGTCGAAGAAGAGCTGGTAGCGCAGACCGGAGCAGCCGCCGGGCTGGACGGCGACGCGCAGCGCGAGGTCCTCACGGCCTTCCTGCTCCAGCAGGCTCTTGACCTTGGCCGCAGCGGCGTCGGACAGAAGGATGCCGTCGCTCGCCGTGGTCTTCTCGTCCTGAACGGACATCTGCTTCACTCCCGGGTTCTTCTGCGGATGCTTGCGTCGCCTGCAACCGCTGCCGTCCCGGATTCATTCCGGGTCCTGACGGTGACTTCACCGGCTTTCATGCTCGCACACCCCGCGCGCGAACGGGAATGCGTCACATCGACGCAATCACCATCGTCAAAGTGACGCGAAGCAGTTATGATAGATAGCGTCAAATTGACGACAACGCCGACTGCAGCACAGTGCAGAGCGGCCGTCCGCAGAACAGAAAGGGTGCGTGACGTGACCACCGCCCAGCCCTTGGATGTCCAGCCCACCCCGCTCGCTCTCCTGCTGCTCGGCCGCGAGGCCGACCCCCGCAGCGAGCGGGGTGTGGAGTGCCCCGGCGACCTGCCGGCACCGTCCGATCCGGACCTGGTGGAGCGCGCCCGCGCGGCCAAGGCGAAGCTCGGGGACAAGGTCTTCGTCCTCGGCCATCACTACCAGCGCGACGAGGTCATCGAGTTCGCCGACGTCACCGGCGACTCCTTCAAGCTCGCGCGCGAGGCGGCCGCCCGGCCGGACGCCGAGTACATCGTCTTCTGCGGTGTGCACTTCATGGCCGAGTCCGCGGACATCCTGACCCACGACGGCCAGCAGGTCGTCCTGCCCGACCTCGCGGCCGGCTGCTCGATGGCCGACATGGCCACCGCCGAGCAGGTCGCCGAGTGCTGGGACGTCCTGACCGAGGCGGGCATCGCGGACGTCACCGTCCCCGTCTCGTACATGAACTCCTCCGCCGACATCAAGGCCTTCACCGGCAAGCACGGCGGCACGATCTGCACCTCGTCCAACGCGGAGCGGGCCCTGAACTGGGCCTTCGAGCAGGGCGAGAAGATCCTCTTCCTGCCGGACCAGCACCTCGGGCGCAACACCGCCGTGCGCGACCTGGGCATGTCGCTGGAGGACTGCGTCCTCTACAACCCGCACAAGCCGAACGGCGGCCTGACGGCCGACGAGCTGCGCGGCGCGAAGATGATCCTGTGGCGCGGCCACTGCTCGGTGCACGGCCGCTTCTCGCTGGACTCGGTCGACGACGTGCGCGAGCGCATCCCCGGCGTCAACGTGCTGGTGCACCCCGAGTGCCGCCACGAGGTGGTGTCCGCGGCCGACTACGTCGGCTCGACGGAATACATCATCAAGATGCTGGAGGCCGCCCCGGCGGGCTCCAAGTGGGCCATCGGCACCGAGCTCAACCTGGTGCGGCGGCTCGCGAACCGGTTCGCGAGCGAGGGCAAGGAGATCGTCTTCCTCGACCGCACCGTGTGCTTCTGCTCCACGATGAACCGCATCGACCTGCCGCACCTGGTGTGGGCCCTGGAGTCCCTGGCGGACGGCAAGGTCGTGAACCGGATCGAGGTGGACCCGGAGGTCGCCAGCTTCTCGAAGCTGGCGCTGGAGCGGATGCTGGCGCTGCCGTAACCCCTGCGGGGAGCCCCGCCCGGGTTTTCCGGGGCTTCGCCCCGGAGCCCCGGCGTGGTGCGTCGGCTGCAGGTCGTCGGTGGCTGGTCGCGCAGTTCCCCGCGCCCCTTACGGGGCGCCTGGTCGCGCCCACGCGGCGGAGCCGCATATCGATACAGCCCCGCGCCCCTTACGGGGCGCCGTGTGCCGGCCGCACCAGGCCCGACTCGTAGGCGATGACCACGAGTTGGGCCCGGTCACGGGCACCCAGCTTCGCCATCGCCCGGTTCACGTGCGTCTTCACCGTCAGCGGGCTGACCTCCAGCCGCTCGCCGATCTCGTCGTTCGAGAAGCCCCCCGCCACCTGCACGAGAACCTCCCGTTCCCGGCCCGTCAGGGCCGCAAGGCGCGCCGTCTCGCGCCGGGCGTCGGCGGGCGGCTCGCCCTGGGCGAGGAACTTCGCGATGAGGCCCTTCGTCGCCGCGGGCGACAACAGCGCCTCCCCGGCCGCGGCGATCCTGATCGCCGCCAGCAGTTCCTCCGGCTCCGCGCCCTTGCCGAGGAAACCCGACGCGCCCGCGCGCAGCGACTGCACCACGTACTCGTCGACCTCGAAGGTCGTCAGCATCACCACGCGCACGGACGCCAGCGCCGGGTCCGCGCAGATCTCCCTGGTCGCGGCGAGACCGTCCGTCCCGGGCATCCGGATGTCCATCAGAACCACGTCGGGCGTGTGTTCCCGGGCCAGGGCGAGGGCCTGCGCCCCGTCCGCGGCCTCCCCCACCACCCGCATGTCCGGTTCGGACTCCACGAGCAGCCGGAACGCGCTGCGCAACAGGGCCTGGTCATCGGCGAGTAGGACGCTGATCGGCTCGGTCATGGCGCCAGCCTAGGCGGGCGCCGGCAGCGGCAGGACGGCGCGGACCCGGAAGCCGGGGACGCCCCCGTCGCGCGGGCCCGCCTCGCAGCGGCCGCCGAGGGCGGCCGCGCGCTCGCGCATGCCGACGAGGCCGTGCCCGCCGCTCCCGGTCCCGTCGGCCGGGGGGCCGGCGCCGTCGTCCAGCACGGTCAGCTGCAGGCTGTCCGCGCCGCGCAGCAGGGAGACCTCGGCCCGGGCGCCGGGGCCCGCGTGCTTGTGCGCATTGGTGAGCGCCTCCTGGACCAGCCGGTACGCGGTGAGGTCCACGGCGGCCGGCAGCGGGCCGAGGACGGCGGCGGCCCCGGCGGCCTCGTCCGTCGCGCCCTGCCCGCCGGACAGCGTCGAGACGGCCGCGACGGCCACCGGCAGCCCCACCCGCCCGAAGCCGTCGACGAGCCGGTCGAGCAGCCCGAGGCCGGGCGCGGGCTCGGTGGGGGCCTCGGGGTCCCCGTACTGGCGCAGCAGGCCGACCGTGGCGCGCAGCTCCTCCAGGGCCGAGCGGCCGGCCTCGCGGACGTGCGCGAGGGCCTGCTTGGCCTGCTCGGGGCGGCTGTCCATGATGTGTGCGGCCACGCCGGCCTGGACGTTGACGAGCGCGATGTGGTGGGCGACGACGTCGTGCAGCTCGCGGGCGATGCGCAGCCGTTCCTCCGCGACGCGGCGGCGGGCCTCCTCCTCGCGGGTGCGCTCGGCCCGCTCGGCCCGTTCCTCGATCGCCGCGACGAAGGCGCGCCGGCTGCGGACCGCGTCCCCGGCGGCACCCGCGAGGCCGATCCAGGCCAGCAGGCCGAAGCTCTCCTGGGAGTACCAGGGCGCCGGGCCGAGGAGCATCACGGCGCCGGTGATGGCGATGACGGTCAGCACGGCGATGCGCCAGGCCGTGGACCGCTCGGTGCGGGCGGCCACGGTGCAGAGCGCCACGGCGGCGGTCAGCGCGACCTGGGTGTGCGGGGGCCCGTCCCGTTCGGCGACGGCGGCGGCGACCGTCAGCACCGAGGTGAGGCCGAGCACGGCACGCGGCGCGCGGCGGCGCCACACCAGGCAGCCGCAGGCGACGACGGCCAGGGTGACGAAGCCCGGCCCCGGCGGGTGCTGCCGGGTGTGTGCGGTGGCATAGGAGCCGGTCATGACGAGCGCGAACACGGCGGCGGCCAGCAGCAGATCGGCGGCGCGCGGGTGCGCGCGCAGCCAGCGGTGCGGGCCGGTGAGGCCCGAGGCGGTGAGAGCGGTCATGAGGGTTCCGTCGGCCGCGCCCCCGGTCCCGGGCGGGAACGGGGGCGCGCAGTGCCGGGCGGCCGGGGCGTCACCCCGGGATGAGGCCCTCGTCGCCGAGCATCTCGCGGACCTCCTCCAGGGAGGCGTCGGGCGACGGCAGGATCAGCTCGGAGGGCTCCAGGGCGTCGTCGGGCAGGGCGGTGCCCAGCCGGCGCACGGCGTCCAGCAGGCCCCCGAGCGTGCGCCGGAAGCCCTCCTCGTCGCCGCTCTCCATCTCGGCGAGCAGCTCGTCGTCCAGCGCGTTCAGCTCGGCGAAGTGGCTGTCGTCCAGCCTGACCTGGCCCTCCCCCATGATCCGCACGATCATGAGATCTCCCTCAGTGCTTGTCGAAGCGGGGGGTGTCCTGCGGCTGCGCCGCGTGGTTCTGGCCGGCGGTGCCGCCCTCGATGGCCTGCTTGGTGCCGCTGCCGCCCGCCAGCTCGGCCTTCATCCGCTGGAGCTCCAGCTCCACGTCCGAACCGCCCGAGAGGCGGTCCAGCTCGGCGGTGATGTCGTCCTTGGCCATGCCGGTCGGGTCGTCGAGCGCGCCCGAGGCGAGCAGCTCGTCGATGGCGCCGGCGCGGGCCTGCAGCTGCGCCGTCTTGTCCTCGGCACGCTGGATGGCCAGGCCGACGTCGCCCATCTCCTCGGAGATGCCGGAGAAGGCCTCGCCGATCCGGGTCTGGGCCTGGGCCGCGGTGTAGGTGGCCTTGATGGTCTCCTTCTTCGTCCGGAAGGCGTCGACCTTGGCCTGCAGGCGCTGGGAGGCGAGCGTGAGCTTCTCCTCCTCGCCCTGGAGGGTCTGGTGCTGCGTCTCCAGATCGCTGACCTGCTGCTGGAGCGCGGAACGGCGGGTGAGCGCCTCGCGCGCCAAGTCCTCGCGGCCCAGCGCCAGCGCCTTGCGGCCCTGCTCCTCCAGCTTGGCGGACTGGTTCTGCAGCTGGTTGAGCTGGAGCTCCAGACGCTTGCGGGACGTCGCCACGTCGGCGACGCCGCGGCGCACCTTCTGCAGCAGCTCGAGCTGCTTCTGGTACGAGTAGTCGAGGGTCTCGCGCGGATCCTCGGCCCGGTCCAGGGCCTTGTTGGCCTTCGCGCGGAAGATCATCCCCATACGCTTCATGACACCGCTCATGGGCCTCGCGCGCCCCCTTCTGACCGACTTGAATCGGGCTTCGGCTCCGTCACACCTATCAGAACCCACAGTACGGGCCCTGCTTCCATTACCGCACTCCTCGGGCACCGATGCGCTCATCCTCCAGGACGATCACAAGGTCGCCGCCCTCCGGCGCAAGGAGTAGAAGAGCCCCCGGGTGCCCGGGGAAGGCGAGCCCGTCCTCCTGTACAGACGTCCGTCGTTGCCGGATCGTTCCCCTCCCGGCCGGTGCCCGGGCCCCGGAACCCGTACCCTTGGGTCCCGTGTTCCGAAGCCGTTCCACTTCCAAGGCCGACAAGGCCGAGCAGGCCGCGGCCGCCAAGCCGGCCGCCGCCGACCAGTCCAAGCAGGCCCGTGACCCGCAGGCACCCAAGGGCCGCCCGACTCCGAAGCGCAGCGAGGCCCAGTCCCAGCGCCGCAGCCTGGCGAGCACGCCGGCCAAGGGCAAGGACGCCTCGAAGCGGGCCCGCGAGGCCCGCCGTGCCGACATGGCCCGCCAGCGCGAGGCCCTGGCCAACGGCGACGAGCGCTTCCTGCCGGCCCGTGACAAGGGCCCGGTGCGCCGCTTCGCCCGCGACTTCGTGGACGCGCGCTACTCGGTGGCGGAGTTCTTCCTGCCGCTGGCCGTGCTGATCCTGATCCTGAGCATGATCAACCGCGGTGCGTTCCAGACGTACGTGCTGCTGGCGTGGATGATCGTCATCGCGCTGATCGTCATCAACTCCGCGGTCACCGGCATCGCCCTCAAGCGCGCCCTCAAGCAGCGCTTCCCGGACGAGAACACCCGCGGCGCCGTCGCCTACGCCCTGATGCGCACCCTGCAGATGCGCCGGCTGCGGCTGCCCAAGCCGAAGGTCGCGCGCGGGGAGAAGCCCTGAGCGGCACACCGGCGGCGCCCTTCGGCAGCGGCGCACAGGGGTGGCTGAGCGGGCTCGGGGGGCTGCGGAACACCGTCCGCCAGGAGCTCGTCGCCCGCCAGGTCGACGAGCAGATAGCCGCCCGCTTCCCCGTGGGCCGGCGGCTGCGGATCCTCGACGTCGGCCTCGGCCAGGGCACTCAGGCGCTGCGGCTCGCGCGCGCCGGCCACGAGGTGACCGGCCTGGAGTCCGACCCCCTGATGGTGGCCACCGTGCGCGAGGCGCTGGCGGCCGAGCCCGAGGGCATCCGCGAGCGGATGCGGGTCATCGAGGGCGACGGGCGGGACACCGGCGTGCACTTCCTGCCGGGTTCCTTCGACGTCGTGCTCTGCCACGGCGTGCTGATGTACGTGCCGGAGCCCGACCCCATGCTCGCCGGGCTGGCCCGGGTGCTCGCCCCCGGCGGCCTGCTCTCGCTGCTCGTGCGCAACGCCGACGCGCTGGCCATGCGGCCCGGCCTGGGCGGCGACTGGGAGACCGCGCTGGCCGCCTTCGACTCCCCCGCGTACACCAACCGCATCGGGCTGGAGGTGCGCGCGGACCGGCGGGAGACGCTCACGGCGACCCTCGCCGGCATCGGCGCCCCGCTCCACGCCTGGTACGGCGTACGGGTCTTCACCGACCAGGCCTCCGACGGGCGGACCCCGCCGCAGGGCGCCGAGCTCGACCGACTGCTGACGGCCGAGGAGCGCGCGGGCCGCACGGACCCGTACCGCGCGGTCGCTGCACTGCTGCATCTGTGCGGTGTGCGGGGCTGAGGCCGGGTGCGGGGAACACTCCCCACATGAGCGTCTCGCGCCTCCGTCACGCCGTCCTGGCCGTACCGGCCGCCTGCGCCCTGGCACTGCTCGCCGGCTGTTCCGGCAGTGCCGGGAGCCCGTCGGGCGCATCGTCCTCCTCGCCCGCCGAGCCCGTGCACATCACGGGTCCGGCGGGCGATCTGCAGGCCGCCTACCAGAAGGTGGTCAAGGACGTCCTCCCGTCCGTCGTCCAGATCACCACGGGGCAGGGCCTCGGCTCCGGCGTGGTCTACGACGACAAGGGCGACGTCGTCACCAACGCCCATGTCGTCGGCGACGCCCGGGCGTTCAAGGTCTCCCTCGCCACCGGCGGCGACGCCCTGGGCGCCCGGCTGGTGGCCTCGTACCCCGAACAGGACCTCGCGGTCGTCCGGCTGGACGACGTCCCCAAGGGCCTCAAACCCGCCGTGCTCGGGGACTCCTCGAAGGTCGAAGTGGGCCAGATCGTGCTGGCCATGGGCAATCCGCTGGGCCTGTCCAGCAGCGTCACCCAGGGCATCGTCTCGGCCGTCGGCCGGACCGTCAGCGAGGGCCGCGGCGGCGGGGGCACCGGGGCGACCATCGCCAACATGGTGCAGACCTCGGCCGCCATCAACCCCGGCAACAGCGGCGGCGCGCTGGTGAACCTCGCCGGGCAGGTCATCGGCATCCCGACGCTCGCCGCCGTCGACCCGGAGCTGGGCGAGGGGGCGGCGCCGGGCATCGGCTTCGCCATCCCGGCCGGGACGGTCGGCAGGATCGCCGACCAGATCGTCAAGAACGGCCGGGTCACCGACTCCGGGCGCGCGGCCCTCGGCATCACCGGACGGGCCATCGTGGGCTCCGACTTCGCGCCCGCCGGGGTGGCCCTGGTGGCCGTCAACCCCGGCGGCCCCGCCGACAGGGCCGGGCTGCGGCCCGGCGACATCGTCACGCGCGTCGGCAAGGCCCCCGTCACCACGATGCAGTCGCTGGCCGAGGCACTCGCCGGGCTCAAGCCGGGCGACCGGACGGAGGTGACCTACGTCCGGGACGGCGCCGAGCAGACGACGACGGTGACGCTCGGGGAGATGTGAGGGGCGTACGGCCCGGGCGCGCCGGGCCGTACGGGCCGTCAGCTCGCGTCGGCGGCAGCGCGCAGACTCATCGGCCCCTCGTAGATCTCGTCGTCGTCCTCGAAGAGCCGCACCTGGTCCACCCCGCCCTCGAGCAGGGCCCGCCACTCCTCGCCGATCCAGGACTCCGCGTCGCCCTGGGTGGTGAACTCCTCCGGCTCCACGGCCGGCTCCACCTCCGTGCCGTCGGACTTCTCGAACCGCCACGTCCATGCCATGTCAGCCTCCCGGGCCTTGCGTACACCACGTGTTGAGTCCTGCCGGGCGGCAGCCTAGGGCCTATCCGGCGGATCTTCGTCACGCGGGCGCCCCGAAAGGGGCGCGGGGAACTGCGCGACCGGCCACGACGCACCCGCAGTCGAGGGCTTCGCCCCGGACCCTGGGGTGGTGCGTCGGCTGCAGGCCGTCGGTGGCCGATCGCGCAGTTCCCCG